>JAGRHA010000283.1 GCA_020445205.1 Gammaproteobacteria bacterium | reverse complement strand
TGCTCGTACGCCGTGGCCACCCATCCACCATGGCGAGTCAGGCATCGACTGGCGATGCCGTGGTCGCACCTTATCTCGCTGCACGGCGAGACCCCCTGTTCGCTGCCCACCGCAAGGTGTTGCGATGGCGGATCTACAAGCTGTACCGCCTGCTCGCCGAGCGCAACCAAGCGATCGCACAACATGCGCGCGCAACGCGCTACGCGGGACTGTCGGCGCTCTGGGGAATCAACGACGGCAAACAGTGGTTGAACCTGTTGCGCGCGATGGCGAGAAAACCGCTGCGCTGAGTCACGCCGTGCGACAGCTTCAACGCCACAGCGATTCGTAATCGGCGTAGGCGCGCGCCCAGGTGAACTGCTCGCTTACCCGCGTCTGCATGCGCCTGACCAGGTCGTCGTTCGCTTCACCAGGGGTCAGCACGGCATCGATGGATGCGGCCAGGGCTGCGGCATCGTCGACGTCGACCAGATACGGGTAGTCTTCTCCCAAGACCTCGGGGATACCACCCGTGCGCGTCGCTACCACGGGTGTACCGAGGAACCCGGATTCCAGCAGGGTGATGCCGAAGGCCTCTTCGCGCGACGGTTGCACCAGTGCGCGCGCATGGCGGATGGCGCACAGCGTGGTCTCGTGGTCGAGATCGGGCAAAAACAGCACACGTTCCTGCAGATCGAGTGAGCGCGCGAGTTCTCGCAGCACGTCGAGATACGCCGTGCGGCGCCCGATGATCACCAGCGGCATCTGCAGACCCGCGTCGCAGAGCTGCCGATAAGCGTGCAGCAAAACATCCTGCCCCTTCTGCTCCTCGTATGTCGCCACGTTGACGAGGTAGTCGATCGCGTCGTCACCGAAAGGATTGAAGTCGTATTGCGCACAAAGCTGGAGTTCGGCGACGTTGATGCCGTTGAGGATCGTGCGTACCGTGCCGGCGGGAACGCCGAGATGACCCTGCGTGCGCTGCGCAAGGTGGTCGGAACACGACACCACGCGGTCAGCATGCTTCAACATCCAGCGTGCCACGGCACGATGAAGACTGCCGGCACGGCGGAAGTACTTGATATCTGAACCGTGCACCGAATAGACGATTCGCCGCTGTTTGCCGCTGAAGGCCGAAGCGAGCGCCATCGACAGGTAGCTTGTTACCAGATAGTGCATGTTGACCACCTGCACATTCTGCTCGTCGAGAAAACGCCGCCAGGTGCGCAGCTCACGCAGTGCACCGCTGAGGAAAGCGATACTGTGACGCAGTGTGCGGCCATGTCCGAGCGGCGAGAGCTGCCTGCCGCAGACCCACTGGATACCTTCGACCTCGCTGTATTGCCACTCGGGTCGCGACCAGTCCATGCTGAAGATGATCGGTCGCAGGCGGCCGTGCTTGGCGGCCTCGCGCGCCAGGTTGATGACCACCTGGTTGACGCCGCCGACTGCCGAAAGTGACCACGGCAGCATGAACAGGATGCTGGGTGAGTTGCGCATCAGATTAGGCAAAGTGCTTGCGCTGTTGCTCCGCAGGTTTACTCGATCACGGAGAATCGCCTTCGCCGCGACAATGCGCGCGATGCCGGCACCGAAACGGCCGCGTCGCTCTATTGCTGTCGGCCCCGGGATCCGATTGCTTTAGCCAGCCGACAGGAAACCCCGTTTCGGGTACGTTACCCTCCACGCGTAACGGTCACGTGTCGGGCCCAGCAGATCACAGCCTGGCTCCCCTAATTTCCGCCGATGCGTTTCTTGGCGTTCTTCAGCGTCACGCCTTTGCTGTCGAGCAGCTCCTGGAAACGCGCATCCAGGATTCCTTCACGCGCTCCGACCTGCAGCAGCTCGACGTCGCCGTTGTGATTCATTTCGAGCGCCAATGGGCCATTGTTGGTCAAGGCGATGTCCCATGCCTGGTAACCAAACATCGGGAACACACGACTCGCCGCCATGACCAGATCGATCGCCTCCCTGTACAGCGGCGGCTCGGTATTGAGGAAACGCTGCCCCAGGGGATTGTCCGCGCCCACTTCCTCAAATCCCGCCGTCGCCGATTGGATCACCGTGTACACCTTACCGGTGTGCTGATCCACATGCGCCACGACGTTGCCGGGACGCCAGAAGTTGTCCGCCATATTGCGCTTGTTGGGTATCTTCCACACCACGCGGAACAGCTCCGGCCCCTGCTTACCGTAAAGGACAACGACACGCATGGTGGAAAGCGATGCGCCGGAAATATCGGCCAATGATGCGTGCGGCACCATCTTCTCTTGGAACAGGTAGCTGCGCCGCACAGCCGCTTCTTTGGCGAAATCGGCGATTGGCAGTTCTTCGCCGTTGATCAGCTTCAACACGGACCGTTGAGCATCGTAACCGTCGATTCCTACAGCGCCGTGACTGCGATAACTGTTGTTGGGCTTGGCGAACAGTGGATAGTTGTCTGATTCCTTGAGGAAGCGCTCGATATCGTCTGCCGTCTGCCGTCTGCCGCGATTCCACCGTAGGCAACACGCGCCCTTCCGACGAGTACAGCGCGAGCAGCCGCGGCTGGACGAACCCCAGCCGCTCCATGATCAGTTGGAACGCCACCTTGTCGCTGACCAGCCCCCAGTACATCGGGGGGTTCATCGCCTCCCAAATCTGCTGCGCGGCACCGTCACTGACGAATGACGCGATCGTCTCCGGTGACAACCGCGCGGTGTCGTAGAGGCCATAGCCGAAGTATTCGCTGAAACCGATACCTGTTGCGCCGTAGCGCAACCGCATGGCCTCCATCACCATCCGCGCCATCGATTTGCTGGTCGCTTGTTGCGCGGCCCGGAACTGTCCCAGCAACTGCTCCAAACTATCGGTCGATGAAAGTCCCACGACGTCTGCTCCAGTGTCAGAAAATGACCGTCGACGACGGTCGAAACCGCGCCAGTGCGGCGCTTACGCGTCTCATAGTTCGGCGCCGCCCCAGAACTGCACGACATCGGCCGGCGTTTCGGGGCGCAAAAGCACTTGCAGCGCATTATCCCTGTCCGCGTCGAAACCCACCACCTTCGGCAGTCCGCGGCTGCAATGTCGCGACCACATACTGACCGTGTAGGCGCCGACATCACGCACCACGACGAAATCACCGGGTTCGATCGCGGGCAGCTCGAGGTCTCGTGCAACCAGGTCGCCCGCGAAACACAGCGGACCGCCGATCGTATAGCGCTTGCGTGCGCCGCGTTTGATACGCCCATGGCAGTCACACACGAGAAACCGGTGTTTCCATTGCTCCGGCAGGTAAACGGGGCGCATGAACATATCCGCGCCAAGGTGGATCACCGCGAGTTCGTGATCGGCGAAGCCCTTGACGTACTCGACACGCGATGCAGCGAAACCACAGCCGGAATGGACGGCGCGCCCGAACTCGGTGATCAATCGGACCTTACCGTCGAACAGCGACGGTACGGCAGCCGACATGGCGGCGAGGAACTCTGTCAGACTTGGCGGTTTGTCGGCGGCGGTGTACTCGACAGGCAAGCCGCCACCGATATCGACGAACGCCACACGTTCGGCGCCGAAGCGCCTCGTGATCTCGGTATACAGATCCTCGATGACGCTTGCGGCGCGCACGAAGAGGTCGAGATCACAGCCCTGCGACCCGACATGCATGTGCAGTCCACGCAACCAGTCGTACCTGGCGAAGGCTTCGAAGATCGCGTCGCGTTCGATATCGATGCGTACGCCGAACTTTGAACCGCCATCGGCGACGCTGGTGATGCCGATGGAGCCCGCACCGACCATCGGGTTGACTCGCAAGCCGATCAGGCTCGCTGTCGAGCTTGTTGCAAGGATCTCATCGATGCGTGCCAATTCGGCAAAATTGTCGACATTGAGCACGAAGCCGAGGCGCAGTGCCTCGTGCAGTTCGGCAACCGTCTTTGCAGGCGAGTCGAAAACGATCCGCTCCGGCGGGCAACCCGCCGCGAGCGCGAGTGCCGTCTCTTCCAGCGAAGCGGCCTCGAGACCCGCTCCCTGCTCGACCAGCGCGCGCAAAATCGCGACGATCGGATTGGCTTTTATGGCAACGGCATGCAGCGTGCGCGGTGGGAATTCCGACTGCAGATGCTGCAGTCGATCGCGCAGCAAGCACATGTCGTGGAACACCACGGCCCTGTCACTTTCTGCGACGACGCCGCTGCCGAGTGCCTTGATCAGCGCACCTTCGATCTGCGCCTCGTCAACCCTATCCCCCCAGGCTCTCAAGCGCGGCCTCCTGTTCAACGAGATGATCGAAATGATTGACGATCGCCTCGATTTTGCGCTTCAACAAGATGAGACTGTCGATCATCCGCGCTTCGCGCTGCTCGTACGTGCCCCCCCAATTCGGATCCTGTGCGACATGGGTCAGCAGGGCGCCACCCAGGGCCACACGCAACACTGCGGCAGCACCATCGCCTGAACCGAGGCGGACCGGCTGGCCGATCTGCATGCATGGCGCCAGGTCACGACTCGACGACGACGTCTTGGCGGCATCGGCATACGCGGACATATCCAGATTGAGCCAACGCCAGATCTTGCGCAGCGCCTCGTATCCCAGCGCCTCACCGTTTCTGCGCAGCACGAAAAACGAGAAAACCGTGGTTTTCGACTGCAGCAGCCGCTCGACCTCGTCACCCAGCACGGGTTCGGAGATCTCGTCCATGCGGATGCAGCTCGAACTCCCCAGCACGTCGGGGACAGCATGTTCGAATGCACGCAGCACCTGCAGCCGCAGTCGCGACGGGGTCGCGTAGTACTCGCGGATCTCAGCCAGCGCTGCTGCCCAGCGCAACAATGCGCCGAGACTGCCGGTCCTGGGCAGGTTTGCGGCAACCGACGCCCACGATGCCGGGAAGTAGTCCTGGGCGAAGAAATCACCAAACGCAACCGGCATCGCCGCCATACCGCGCGCCAACGGGTTCGCCGCCGGCGGCACGAGCAACGCACCGGCAAACGGCGGCCCACCGAAGAACTTCGATCCCGTCGTCATCACGAGGTGTCCATCGTCGCAGGCACGCCGCAGACCACGGCGGCTGAATCGGCCCTGCGCCGCATCGACGACGACAGTGATCCGTTCGCCGTGCTGCGCCTTGAGCCCGCGAACCGTCTGTAGGCTCGGGGCATGCAGGCCGGTCTTGCTGTGTGCGATCACGTGCAGCAGGATCTGGTGACCTTGCCCGACGCGCTCGGCGACGATGGCCTCGACTTCGCTGTCGATCTCTTTCTCGTCACGCGGTAACCCGTTCGCCTCGCGCAGCGAAATACAGACCAGGCTGGTGCGCGACGCCATCTCGTGATCGATAGGCTCACCCGGCTTCGCCTGCCTGCCGGACGGCGTCAATTCGTCGAAATACTGGCCGGCCGCCGCAGCCGGCGTACCGCTCCCCACCTCGGAAGGGCCGATCAGGATATTGGTCACCATCGGTCTGCCGACGCCGTGCGCAATCGCCAGCGCCAGC
This sequence comes from Gammaproteobacteria bacterium, assembly GCA_020445205.1. Taxonomy (GTDB): domain Bacteria; phylum Pseudomonadota; class Gammaproteobacteria; order Chromatiales; family Chromatiaceae; genus Thiosocius. The sequence goes on along the minus strand of JAGRHA010000283.1, from coordinate 4,346 downwards.
AGTTCCGCATCGGTGCCCGACGGCGACAGCAGTATGTCCAGATCGCGCACATCGTGGCGGCAGAAATGGAACTGCAGTTCGCTGCGAATGGCGTCGAAATACTCGGAAACCACGTCGGCGAGATCGACGTCACTCGACAACGCACGACAACGTTCGAGCAACATCGCGGCAGCCGCATAACCGGTCTCGGAGATCGACGACGCTGTGCACGAGCCCAGTGGCGTGACATCAGGACGCGGCTTCATCGAACAGCCATATTTCGTCAGGCCCGAATCCGGATCCTGTACCTGCCTGGAATCACCACCGGTAGCGAGCAGTTTTTCTAATGCTTCTTCAAGCTGTTCTCGGAGTTCCATAGTCCCAGATCCATGTGCCGTTCACGAACTCTGCGCCGTACCTCGCGATACGGCCGGCCTCGTGCGACCGACATCTCAACGCTCCCAGGCACGGGCCCGGGGGGCTCCATGATATGCGACCATTGACGAAGGTGTGCAATTACCTGTCGGTAGCGGAGTTTCGATGAATAAATTTCTCAATCTGCTGTCGCTCATGGTGGTGCTGGCGACTACCACCGCGATCGACGCAGCCGAGTTCACCGATGATAACAACGGCATGCGCTGCGCGTACTATCACTCGGGTTTCAAACTGCAGTGGCGGCAACGTGGCGGCGACTGGAGTGATGCTGCGGGCAAGGTGTACGGCGACAAAGCGTTTGCGACCGCTGTAGTGCAGAACCTTAGAAACCGTACTCAGGCTGTCGATTGGGACGTCACGGGTCTGGTCAGGTACTGGCAGGACGGCGGCGAGACACCGGGCGGTTTCTTTCTACGCAAACTGTCGCAGAATCCCAAATCATCGGCGCAGTTTCGCAGTCGCAACTTTGAAGACGCGAGCGTGCACCCCAGCCTGGACGTCGAATGGATGGATGGCAGCACAGAGCGCATGCAACCGACGGCGGACACGACCCTGACCTGCGCAAGCGTTGGTGCGCTTGGCACCGGCAAACGCATAACGGCCGGTGAGCAGGCATCGATCGTGCTGATGTTCCCGTTCGAACCGAAGCCCGGTGTCAACATTCGCAGTGCGCGCCTCACCCTGCACAGTCAGCGGCAATTCGGGCCACCCTCCGAGATCGGTGTATTCCGGCTCGTCATCCCCGCAGACGTCGAAGAAAAGCCACAGGTGGGTCTTGCGGCCGCGTATCCGCGCGACGTTGGCATCGACAAACACCCGTCGGTAGTACTCGCCGCTGGCTTCGAATCTTCGGACTGGTACGAGGAATGGTCCGCCAAGCGCAAACCGCCATCGGCGGAGCCCGTAGACAGCGATGAAGGCAACGGTTTCGTCCCCCTGTCCGGCGACGCGCTGAAAGTCACCATCGAAAAAGGCAAGAAAGCCGGTCTCAACCTGCTTTACCGATTTCGGGAGAAGACCGGCAGCGAGCCGGAAGCGATGCATTTCCGCTACTACCTGCGCCTGGGAGAAAACTGGAAACCGCTGGTCAGCGGCAAGATGCCCGGGTTCGCTGGCACCTACAACCGTGCTGGCTGGGGTGGTCGTCGATCGGACGGCGTAAACGGCTGGTCGGCACGCGGTGCGTACAAGGTTGCAGCTGCGGCTCGCGGCGCCGAGTACGGCCTTGGTTCGTACATCTACCATGCCGACTCCAGCACAAAGTTCGGTGACCTCGTCGGCTGGAACCTTGGCAAGACCGGCGTGATCGACAAGAACCGCTGGTACAGTGTCGAACAATCGGTTCGCCTCAACACACCCGGTAAAGCCGATGGCGAACTCAAGGCCTGGCTCGACGGCACGCTGGTTTTCCACCGCACGGGACTGCGTTTCCGCGATGTGCCGGACCTGCGCATCGAGACCTTGTGGATGAACGTCTATCATGGTGGAGTGGATACCGCTCCATCCGATCTCAGCCTCTACATCGACAACGTGGTGATCGCGCGCGAGTACATAGGTCCTGCCGCTGGCTTCGACGCACCATGACAGGTACGACGTACAGCAGGTCGTTCGGGCGATGACAACACAGCTTGGTATTGCAGGGCCGTCGAAAACGCCTAAGCGGACGCTCATCAGGTTCATTGCCACTGCGTCGCACACCGATCCCAGATCCGTGTGCAGCGATGTCGTCATTCGACCAATGCGTCATGGCTGACCGTCGTAACGGAGCGCGGATTGTGCTGGCAATCGCGGCACACAATGCGGCGAAGCGATGGCGAACAAGGCTGCGGCGTGCGCTGTTCGTCGTGTACCTCGGCAGCACGGCGCTGCTGCTGTCGCCAGCCACCGCCGATACCATGAAACCCAACCCTCGACTGGCGGGGCTCGGTGACAGCGAAGCACTCGATCTCGGATCGTATGAATGCGAGACGCGCGTTCCCGACCTCAACTGCAGGACGATCTTCGACTATAGCCGGATCAACTATGACCGCCTCCATCAGCGCTTCGTGATTTTCGGCGGTGGACACGCGGCGACGGGGCGCACCGATATCGATGCCTTCGACATGCAGACACTCGAATGGCGCAGCCTCTATCCGAGCATGCGTTGCGAAGAGGTCGCCGCGAACGACGTCGACCCGCGCGGATTCCATCTCAATACGCGACACCCGGTCGCCCGCCATTCTTACGACCAGAATGTGATTGCCGAGATCGACGGACAGGCCTGGTTACTGATGTTCAGCAACGAAGGATTTGCCGGTCATTGCCACAAACGCAACGTGAAGATCACGTCGCCAGCCGCCTTCCCACTCAACGACCCGGACGTGGGCTGGACGTTCGGACCGAAGGTCAACCAGCACTGGCATTACGCAGGATCAGCCGAGTTCGACCCGGTCTCGGGTTACGTCATCCTGCTGAGTCACCGCAGCGGTGGACTGTGGGTATACGATCCTGTCGGCCACACGATCATCGCCACCCTCAAAGGTATGCAACCGGCTAGTGACAGCGCCACCCTCACCTTCAACCCGCGCGATCGCAATCTGTATCTCATCGACCGCAAATCGCTCAACGTCCGCCGCATCACGCTCGATCGTGACGATTGGCAGAAAACGCAGATGACCGACGTTGCGACCACGGGTGAGAAACCACCACAGATGCGCAACTTCGCATACGACTCGCGCAACCACGTGATTGGCGGCATCGCCGACGGACGCTTCTACTCACTCGACCTCGACGGCTACGAATGGCGCACGCACGCGATTACCTCGCGATCCGAAACAGGCGCCAGACTGCACAGTGTGCACAGCCACGCGATCGACTACGACCCCGTCAATAATGTGTTCATCGTAATGTCGGGAAAACCGGACAGATGGCACACCTGGGCATATCGGTATCGCCGTTGACCACACGCTAGCGCGCGTTTCCACCCACACACATACCCTTCCCACGAGCAGCCAGCCCCCACGAACCACCGCAGCAGCTCAGTCACGGCGATGGCAGAACGGCCACTGCAGTCGTGCGCACGAGGGGGCGATCTCGTCGGCCGTCGTCTGCGGTCCGATTGCAAGATCGGCGGGCTTGTCGCCGCGCAAGACGATGTCGACCGCGTATGCCGGCAACGACAGCGCCGTCCCACCCAGCCATCGCAATTCGGCAAGGCCGGATGAGCCGAAGCGCATCCACAACAGCACGCCATCGAAGGACAGCGTCGCGTCGTGCAATTGCCACGCTTTGCACTTCACCGGTTGATAGACCAGCCACTCCTCGCCATCGCGCGTTTCGAGCACGACGAGATGCGCCCCGTCATTCTGTTGCAAATGACGCACGATACGCGCTTGCGCATAGTCCGCATGCAGGCTGACGAGAAATGCCGCGGCCATGGCGTCGGCGGGTACGTCGAAGCGCAGTTGTGGCGCCGCAACGCGTTCGCCATAGCGCGGCGACACCCAGCCAGCGACCGGCTCGGTGGCACCGCAAAATATCTGTGGCGAATGCACAGCGTCGCTGTGGGCAATCCACACGTCGAGAGCGTCGTCGGATTTTGTGATGCACACACCACCATCAGCGGTATGCACGTCAAGCCCGCGATCACACTGAAAGCCATACCACGCCGCAGCGATGTCCTGTCGATCGTGAGGCGGTGTGTCGAGCAGCAACCAGAACGCGTCGGCCACGTGCACGACGACGCGGGCACAGCCATCGTAAACATTGTCGCTGTACAACCGCGCATCGATAAGACTCAGTACGCCGTCGCTCAGCTGCAAAGTATGCACATGAACTGGGGACTCTGCCGGCCGGAAATCGCCGACCGCGACTCCGAGCGGATCGCCACCCGCGAGTGTCAGCACATTGTGCGCTTCCGGTCCTACGAAATAGCGGTGCCAATTGCAGGGCTC
>JAGRHA010000282.1 GCA_020445205.1 Gammaproteobacteria bacterium | reverse complement strand
GCGGCCTCCTTGCCCTGGTCCATATCGGCCTGCGCCCGCGAGACGATGAATTCGACGCTGTCGGGGTGGGTCTTGAGCAGCTCGCTGAGCATCTCGGCCGCGGCCTGCGGCTGTTTCGCGCGCAGCTGCGCACGCGCAATGCCATAGCGCACGGCCGCTTCGCTGCGGTATCTACCGTCGCTGAGCATCTGTTCCAGTTCGCGCACGGCATCACCGGCGCGGTCGGCCTGACGCTGCAACAGGTCCATGCGCACGAGCTGGTAGCGCAGGTCCTCGGTGTTCTGACGGTACGGGAATTGTTCCGCGCGGCCGAGCGCGTCGGCGGTACGGCTCGTCGTTACCGGGTGGGTCATGAGGAACTCGGGAAGCTTGCTCGCATACACCCGGTTCGCCTTGCCCATGCGGGAGAAGAAAGACGGCATGGCGCGCGGCTCAAAGCCGGCGGAAGAGAGGATATCGATACCGACGCGGTCGGCCTCCTTCTCATTGGAGCGTGTGAAGTTGATCTGCTGTTGGATCATCGCCGCCTGGCCACCGATTGCGGCGGCGGCGGCGGCATCGCCACCGATCGTCGCGCCGAGCACGATGGCGGCCAGCAGTACGGCCGCATTCGGCAGGCTGAGCGCGCTGGCGGATTCCCAGGCACGCAGCAGATGTTGTTGGGTGACGTGTGCGATCTCGTGCGCGACCACGGCAGCGAGTTCGCTTTCGGTATCGGTGGTCGAGATGAGACCGGTGAATACACCGATATTGCCACCCGGACCGGCGAAGGCGTTGATCTGTGGATCGTCGACGACGAAGAAGTTGAACGGCGTGCCACGGGCATCGCCGGCATCGACCAGGCGCTGCCCGAGGTGTTGTAGATAGTCGGTCATCAGTGGGTCGTCCATGACCTTCTGTGTGCGTCGCACCGAGCGCATGAAGGCCTTGCCGAGCTCCCGCTCACGCTTCGGCGTCATCAGTGTTCCGGCGGAGTTGCCGAGATCGGGCAGGCTGGTGTCGAGCGCGTAGACGCGCGGCGTGATCGGCATCAGCAGCAGCCAGCTGAGCAGGATGCGTGTGGCGAAGGGGGCAAGACGTCGAGTGTTCATGCGGTCTCGTGGGTGCAACGGCGTTTGGCGACGGTATCCGGTGATACCGTTGGCCACGTGTCAGGCGATGTTAGCAGCTACGGCCGCAGTCGCCGTGACAGCTTGCGCAGTGCGGCACTGGTGCCGTCGTCTTTCCTCGCTATGCAAAGTTCGGCGGCGCATCGCGCTGAGCGCCGTCAGTTCAGCTGTATACGCTGACCCCACGGCACACTGTCCCGGCCTTTGACCAGCCAGATCACGGGATAGTTCGGTTCGTGGGGCGGGAATTGCCCCTGGGCATCAGTGAAGTAGACCAGCAACTGGGGTTGCTGACCCTGTTCATCGAGCCAGTCGAATACCGGTCGGAAATCGGTGCCACCGCCGCCGTGTATCTCGGTTGGACAGCGGAATTCTTCCCACGGTTCGAATACCCATGGCGCGCCATCCGACAGGTTGCTGTCGCACGCCAGCAAGGTGACGCGTGCGCGCATCTGGCCCTTGAGCGCCGAGACCTCGGACAGAAATTCGTCCATTTCGTTGGCACGGATCGAACCGCTGGTGTCGACGGCCACCACGATCTCGACCTGCGAACTTTTCAGCGACGGCAGAATCGCGTCGCCCTCGCGGCGCGACGGCCGCATGTAGGTGAAGTCGTCGCGCGCCATCGCCGTCATGTATCGCGCCAGCAGCATGCGCCAGGGCAGCCGCGGCTGCAGCAAGTGGTCGACGAGGCGCGCCATCGTGCCGCCCATCTTGCCGGCCTGCATCGCCTGTTGCGCCGCACCGGCGAGGCGCTGTTGCCACTGCACCTCGAGCGTCTGCCGTTCCTCGTTGCTCAATGGGGGCGGCGTCGGTTCGCCGCGTCCGCTGTCGTCGCCGTCGCGCTGTTCGCGGTCGGTCTGCGGTGAATCCGCTTCGAGCGGCTTGGCGCCCTGACCTTCGCCCCGTTCCGACTGTTGATCGAGCGGCGTCTCGCCGCCACTGTCACGGTCGTCGTCGTCGCGCTGGCTGTTGTCCCCTCCTTTGCCCGGTGCCTGCTGGGCGTTGTCCGGTTTGTCGGGCGCCTTGCCCTGTTGACCGCCGCCGGACTGGTTGTCCTGGTCGAACAGGTGCTGATCGAGGGTCTCGGTGTCGTCGTTTTCGTCGATGAGCGGGTAGATCTCCTCGGCGGTCATGCCGAGGTACTGTGGCATCACGTTGCAGTTCGGTGGCGGCGTCAGTCCGTCCTCGAGGAGCAACGGATTGATTGCGAAGTCGCAGGCCAGGTCCCAGCGATGCTGCACACGATGTTGGCGACGTGCGAAGTGGGACAACGCGCAGTGCAGCGCTTCGTGTGCCAGCATGAATTGGGTTTGCGACATCGACAGTGACGCGATGTAGTCGGGGTTGTAGTAGAACTTGCGCGCATCGGTCGCCGTGGTCGCGCACCAGCCTGGGTCGGCGGCGACCATGGGCAGGCGCAGGACGAGCGCACCGAGGAACGGTTTGTCGAGGATCAAGCGGGTGCGCGCCGCGGCGAGCTTGGTTTCGATCTGTTCGATGTCCATCGCGCGCGTCGCTGTCAGGCCCTGCCCGGCGCCGTGCGGCACACCGTCGGCGCGTTATTCATACAGCATCACGTCGGCGACGGCATTGGCCCAGGTCGCGAACTCGGGAACCTGGAACAGGCTCTCGCCGATCGCACGATGCAGGTCCGAGACCAGCATCACGCCCATCTCGCGTTGAGGGAAACCGCGCGCGTAGTTGAGGATGTGCCCCGTGGTCTCGACGGCTTGCGCGCCACCCTGGGCGCGGATCGCGCGGCCGACCAGCGCGGCGGCAACGGCGTACTGCAGGTCGATCTCTTCGGGAACCGGAACCGGTTTGCCGGTGACGATGTCGTCGAGGTCGGGCATCTTGTCGAGGCTGTTGCAGAACGCCGTGAGTTCGATGCCCGCCGCGGGGCCGACGCAGGCCTGCAACGCGCCCTGCAACAGGCCGGCGTGGTCACCGAATTTCTGCAAGCTGCGGTGCGCGAATTCCCACGACCGTGGCGATGGGAAGGCGACCGGATTGTGCGCGGGGTCGAAGTCGAACAGCAGCTCCGGGCGGAAGCGCAGGAACGCAATCACGCGTTCGTCGATGCCATGCTGGTAGGCCCAGGCGACCCAGTCGTCGAGATGGGTGTCGACGTCGAAATGCGAGAAGCGGTTGGCGAGCGGCGCGGGCATGGTGTAGGTCACGCCGCGATCACCCTGGCGGTTGCCGGCGGCGAAGATCGCCCAGCCGTCGGGAACTTCGTACTCACCGAGGCGACGGTCGAGGATCAGCTGGTAGGCGGCCGCCGATACGCTCGGTGGTGCCGAGGTGATCTCGTCGAGGAACAGGATGCCCGAGGGGCCGTGACGTTGCGCGTTCGGCAGGATCGCCGGCGCCGCCCACTCCACGTATTCGCCGTTCCTGAACGGGATCCCGCGCAGATCACTCGGCTCCATCTGCGACAGTCGCACATCGATGACGGGCGCGCCGTGGCGCTCGCCGGTTTGGCGAATCATGTCGGACTTGCCGACACCGGGCGGCCCCCACAGCATGACCGGTGTGTGGTGACCGTCGCGCGTACTGGCGAACTCGCGGTCGAGAATGGTGAGCAACTGGGCGGGACGCATCGTGACTCCTACTGCCGATCCGAGGCGCAAGAATGGGAACCCGCGTCGACGAGGTCAACCCCCGTCGTGCCGCGGATAGGGCGATCGGCCGCGCGATGTGCGCAAGCGACATAAAAAGGGGTGCGCTTGTCAGCATTAAGAAAATCAGAGTATTCTACTGCCCCTCTAAGTGGCGGCCACCGCGCCGGAAAACTCCGGAAGCGACCGCGATCCCGGGCAGACATCAGACATGATGCGGAAATTCAAGGATCCGGCCGATGCGAGGGGCAAAGAAGTTGGCTAATTTCGGAGATCGGACATGAACCAGACCTACTACGATGCCGTGACCAAGATGGAAGAAATGGGTGTCGACGAGGAATACATCCAGGGTTGGCAGGCGGGTTTCCTGGGCAACCCGCAACGCGAAGAACAGCGTGTGACCGAGGCCTACGAGGCCGGTTACGGCGACGGTGAAGAAAAATCCACCGACAACTTTGGTGACTGGGTCAAGAGCTGATCGCTTTTCCGGTACTCAAAAAGAAAGAAGGGCGGGCGATCCCCGCCTTTTTTCTTGCCCGCTGCAAGCGGTTCGCGGTGTCAGCGCAACAACGTCGCCGTACCCGTCGCACCGCTCGCCAGCGTATAACGGCCAACCATGCTGCGTCCGTCGTCCGACACGGTCATGACGCCGCTTCCTGATCCCTCGTCATACGAATCGAAGCGGTATTCGATGCGGTTACCCGTAATCGTGCCGCTGCCCTGCGCGACGACACTGCCGTCACGCGCATGTTCGGTGAAGCTCACCCGGCTGCCGTTCTGCTCGATGCGATAGCTGAGGTCGTCGCTGCCGGTCCAGGGTCCGGAAACGTCGATGGAGGGCCGCTCGCGCGGGATCGACGCCGTCGGTGGCAGCGTGTTGGGGTCGAGCTCCACATCGTGCGGCGCGGCGGGACCGCCGGCCATGCCACCGCCGGGAACGGCCGGCCGCGGCTCCAGCGCCCCGATCATGCCGAGTGTGCCCAGGGCGCCGAGCACGACGCCCGTGATGGCGACTTTCTTTCCACGTACCTTGCCGACCTGGACGTCGAACAACGACCAGATCGCGAGGACCAGTGCCAACACGGCCATGGCGATACCGCCGACGGCGGTTTCGTGGTCTCGGATCTCCTCGGACGCGCCGAGGAACACCACCAGCACCATCAGTACGATGCTCCACACGGCCTTGCTGCTCAACGGCAGGCGCGACGGCGTGTGCCGTAGTTTGCGGGTCGGTCCGTGGCGCGCGATGGCCTCCATGAGGCGGTCGGTGTCGAAGTGCCAGTGGGTTTCGCTCGGGCTCAGCACGGCATAATTGAGATCGACGAGCCCGCGCATCGTGGCGGGCAATTTTGTCGCGTCGATGTCGTTGACGCCGTCGACGAGCACCGGGATAACCTCGACGTTCGCACGCAGCGCGGTCTCCACTTCCTGCCGCACCCAGTCCTCGGGATCGTCGAGGCGGCGCCGGCCGTCGGCATCGCGCATGTCGAGCCAGTCCGGGCCGATCACGACCACTACGACACGGGCACGCGCGATGGTGTCGCGGATCACGTCGGCGAAGCGCGCGCCGGCAGGAATGTTGTCGAGGTCGAGAAACACCTGGTCGTCGCCGAACTCGTGCCTGAGCTTGTCACGCAGGCGATAAGCGGCGTGTTTGGCGCCACTGCGCCGGTAGCTGACGAATATCGCTGACATAGGTGGCGATCCTTCCTGCGAGGCTGCAACAGCGGCCGTGGCACAACGCTCGTGGCGTGCACGACCGCATCATCGATGTCGAGTATGGCAAAGCTCGCCCGCGCCTACCGCGTGTCGCGTTGCCCGCCTACTCGAACAGATTGTCCATCGCGCGCCGGATCTCGCGATCGATGTCCACGCCGTCCTTGTCCATGACCTGGTCGATGACCCAACGATTCGCCTGCGACTCGCCCATGATCTGCTGGATCTCGTAGCCGAGATGGCGCATGAACGGGTAGGACGGGCCGTCTTCGCCGTAATTGAGCTCGGCGTACTCCGTCCCTCGTCGATTGAGTTTGGCGATGAACGGATTGACGAAGTCACCGGGACCGAAGATGTCGACGCTGTTGTCGTGCAGGTGGCCGGCGAGGTGACGTGCGAGGGTCACGACGAGCTGGCGGCGGTCGTCGTCATCGAGGCCGAGTCGCAACAGCGCCAGACGATCGACGACCTGCAACTGGAAGATCAGGTACTCGATGATCACCGCGAAGCGCTGTTCGTCG
>JAGRHA010000281.1 GCA_020445205.1 Gammaproteobacteria bacterium | reverse complement strand
TGGTCGTGGTGCTGGAAGACCGCGGCGTGCCACGCCTGCTGTCGGTGACGATCGTTTTCGTCGCCTTCCTGTTGTTCGTGAGTCTGGTGCTGTTCGGCCTCCTGCCGCTGCTCTCGCGTCAGGTCACAGAGCTGATCCAGCAGCTACCCAATATCATCAATGCCGGCCAGCAGGCGCTGATGGCGCTGCCCGAACGCTTCCCCGAGGTCGTGTCGCCGCAACAGGCACAGGAAATCCTCGATGCGGCACGGCGCGAGATCGGCAGCTGGGGGCAGAGCGTGTTGACGATGTCGCTGTCGTCGGTCGTCGGCGTCCTGACGATTCTCGTGTACCTCGTGCTGATGCCGATGCTGGTGTTCTTCTTCCTCAAGGACAAGGACATCATCATCCGCTGGTTCACGGGGTTCATGCCGACCGAACGCGGACTCGCCGATATGGTGTGGCTCGAGGTGGACCGCCAGATTGCCAACTACGTGCGCGGAAAGTTTTGGGAGATCATCATCGTCTGGGCGGTCACACTGCTGGCGTTCACCTATTTCGGCCTGCAGTACGCGATGCTGCTGTCGGTGCTCGTCGGCTTGTCCGTGGTGATTCCCTACGTCGGCGCCACCGTGGTCACGTTCCCCGTCGTCATGGTGGCGTGGTTCCAGTGGGGTTGGGGATCCGACTTCATCTGGGTCACGGCCGCCTACCTCGTCATCCAGGCGTTGGACGGCAACGTACTGGTACCGCTGCTGTTCGGCGAGGTGGTGAGTCTGCACCCGATCGCGATCATCGTCGCGATCCTGGTGTTTGGCGGCCTGTGGGGATTCTGGGGTGTGTTCTTCGCGATACCGCTGGCGACGCTGGTCAATGCGGTGTTGCGGGCCTGGCCGACACGCAAGCTCACGCGGCCGGCCACGGCGTGACGCAGCGGGCTTGCCCCGCTGCGCCCGACGCTGTTTCAGCTCTTGGTCGTCTTGATACCCAGCGGCAGGTAAACCGGGCACCAGCCGATAGCGGCGGTGAACAGCGGTACGATGCCGATGGCGCCGAGCCAGTTCTGCGTCATGTAGCCCCATGCGATGAGGGCCAGGCCGATGACGACGCGGATGATGCGATCGATGGTGCCGACGTTCTTGGACATGTGTTTCACTCCTGTAGGACCGAGTTTTCGTTGAGTTCGGTGTCAGGATACGTCGCGCGCCGGCAGGCGTCAGTGACTTAATCACACAACCCGATGCCGGTGCGCAAGGTTGCGGCATCGAGTATTTCGATCCTGCCGCGGCTCAGTGCCAGCAGCCCGCGCTGTTCGAGGTCCTTGAGCATGCGGCTCACGACCTCGCGCGACGTGCCCAGATCGGCCGCGATCTGACCGTGCGTGGTGTTGAGGATGCGGTCGCGCTGTTCGGCGTGGCTGGCGAGGTAGTCGGCCAGGCGGTCGTCCATGCGACGGAACGCCACTTCCTCGACCAGGCCGATGACGTCGGCCAAGCGGGCGGCCAGCAACCCCCACAGGAACTGCCGCCACACGGGCGAGGTTTCCATCCACGTGATCACGCGTGCAGCTGGAATCACGATGGCATGGATGTCGGCCTCGACCGTCGCGTGCGCAGGGAAGGCGCGGCTGCTGAGCATGCACGAAGCGGTCAGGATGCAGCATTCACCAGGTTCGACACGATAGAGCGTGATCTCGCGGCCAGATTCGGCGAGTTTGAAGATCCGCGCGCTGCCCGCGGTGAGCAGCGCGAGCTGGCTGCAATTGTCACCCTGGTGGCAGATCGTGCGCCCGGCCTGCAGTACGGCCGGCATCGCACTGCCTGCCAGTTCTTCGGCGAGCCTGGTGTCCGCGACGATGTCGCGGTACAGCGGGGACAGGGTCGACATTTGCTGTGGCGTGAGCATCGGCTCTCAGATCACAACTTGTGAGAAGTCGTAGTCCATGTTCTCCAGCGGCCGCTGGATGAAATTGCCCTGGAGAAAATCCGCACCCGACGACCAATGCAGGTCGATGCTGCGCGGATCGTCGATACCCGACACGATGACTCTCGCCGTGGCCTCGTGGGCCTGACGGATCACGTTGCTGATCACGTGGCGGTCAGCCTTCAGCAGACGTGGCGCAATACTGATGTAGTTGGCATGCAGGTATCTCAGTACCTTGAATGCCGCATCTTTCTCCGGGAAGCGTGACAGCGAGACTTCGATATCCATCTCGCGCAGTGCGCGGATGTTCTGCTGTGCCACCTTGAGATCCTGGGACAGGTCTGGCAAGCGGAAGTCGATCACCAGCCCGCTACCGACCATCTGCTTGCTGCGTAGGCGCCCCATGAGCCATGCCGGCATGTCGGTGTTCAGCGCGTTGTGCACCGATTGATGTACGAAGATGCGCGTGCGGCGGCCGGATTCCCGGCGTTGCTTGAGGATGCTGAGACCGCGCTCGAGTATCCATTCGTCCAGTTCGCCGCAGACGCCGATTGTTTCGGCGGCATCGAGCAGTGCACGGTCGCCGATCAGGTCGCCGCTGGCATTTTCGACGCGCAACACGACCTCGTAGGTTTCGGTGCCGCGTGTCTGCAAATCGAGCATTGGCTGATACAGGATCGCAAATCCATCGTTGCGGATGGCGAGCTTGACCCGCTCCGGCAGGTCGCTGTCAGTCACGGGTGCCGGTTCGTCGTCCGGCGTCGAGGTGGCCGGACTGTGTACGCGCACACCGCCGTACGATAGGGCGTCTTCGCACGCTGCTTTGGCGCGTGCGATCGCACCGTTGGCGTTCTCGACGTGGCCGTCGATCAGGCACATGCCGATACACGCGCCGCCGTGTTCGGCGCCTTCCGGCGAAACCTCGCCGAGTCGTTCGCGGATGCGTTCCCCGAATTCGCTGAGGGCCTGCTCGGTGTCGCGGCGCGCCAGGATGCCGAACGTGTGATCGTCGAGTCGGGCAGCGACATCGGTCTCGCGCAGTTGCTCTGCGATCAGTGTGCCGAGCTCTGACATCAGGTGGTCCATGCCGCCGACTCCGATGCGCGGCAGCAACTGTTCCAGCCCGTCCGGCTGTACAACCAGGACCGCGGTCGGTGCAGCGATCAATTCGTCGTCGATCGTGCTGCCGACGCGGTCGAGGAAGTGCTGGCGCGAGAACAGGCCGGTCACACGATCGTGTTTTGGACGCTGGCCGGTCGCTGCCAGCAGCTGGCGCGCGCGGCGGATGCGCGTCTCGACCACCCCGAGCAGATGCTTGGGGCGAATCGGCTTGGCGATGAAGTCGTCACCACCCACGCTCAGTGCATCGAGCTGCTTGTCGGCATTCTGCTCCCCTGACAGGAATACGATGGGGATGGTCACGAACTCCTGGTGGTCGCGGATGATGGTCGTGAGTTCGATGCCGTTGACCTCGGGCATGTAGATGTCCATGAGAATCAGGTCGGGCAGAAACTCGCGCAGGTTCTCGATGACTTTCACCGGGTCGGTGACCTGCAGCACCTCGATGCCGGCTTTGCGCAGGATCGATGCGGCGAAGTCGGCCTGGGTCGGATCGTCTTCGACGAGCAGCACGCGGTAGGGCTGTTGCGCCGCGGGGTTGGCCATGCCGCGGATTCGTGTGGCGACCGCATCGGCGTCGAGAGGAGCGACCAGGTAGCCGTCGCCGCCGGCACGGATCGCATCGACGCGCAGTTGCAGTGCGGTGGAGCGGCTGACGAAGATCAGCGGAATCTCGATCGACAGGTGGCTGCGCAGGCGCACGAGCTCGTCGGACAACGGCGGCATGTGCGGCAGCATGGCGGTGTCCGCAACGATCACCTTGGGTGGCCGGTCCTGCAGGTGGTTGAGCAGGATCTGGATATCATCATAGGCCTGCACCTCGCAGCCCTGGGTACGCAGCGCCGTGACGATCTCTGCCGTGGGGCCGGCACTGTCGCCGATGACGAAAATGGCTGCTTCGCCGGTCAGCCCCTCGAACGCGTCTTCGGTGGATGCGGTCACTCTGGCCGCGGTCTTCAATGCACGCACGAGGCCGGCGATGGCGCTGATCTGCGATGCATCGGGCACAATATCCGAGCCGATGAACGAGCTGAGGTAAACCTCGAGCGAGAACACGCTCTCGTTAAGCTGAAACAGCGAGTGATCCTTGCTCGATTCGGAGATCTCCTGAATCCGCTCGTAGAGACTCTCCAGCGTCGACGTTTGCCAGGTACCAGACTCGAGTCGTGACCAGATCTCCTCGATGGCAGCGATGCGCTTGGGCAGCTGGTGTATGAAAGCGTTTCGTCCGTTTGCGTTCGGATTGTCCCGTTCACCGGTCGGTGACGCCATTGACTGCGGCTCCGCGTTACTTGTGCTATCAAGGATTACTGGTTTCCCGGCCGAGTGTGGACGGGGCTACGCCAACGATATGCTATGTATCTCGGGTCTGCCACAATGATACACGCTAACGCGCTGTTTCGATTCGATAATGGTCTTCAACTGCCGGGTACGGCCGAGATTTCCTGAAGCGTGAGTTCGCCTGACATGCAAGCGGTTTCCCAAAGCGATACGGCGCACGGCGTCGAACCTGCGTTGCGCGCGCTGCTCGGCATCGAGGGCCTCAAGGATGGCGCGCGCTTGGCGGGGCTCGCGGGCGGCGGTTTGCTGTTGCTCATCGGTGCGGTCGTCTGGCTGGGTACGGCGGCAACACGACTCGACAGCTACTGGCTCGCATGGGCTGTGCTGCCGGCGTTGCTCGCGGCTTTCCTCGGTCCGGTGTTGGCCGGGCAGTTGCTCAGTCGCCAGGCGTTGACGCGCTGGCGACTGGTGTTGGTCGCGGTCATGACGGCAAGCAGCACGGCGTGGGCGTTCGCGTCGGCGGTGGCGGCAGGTCCCGGCGACACGTCGGCCGTGCTGTTGATCATTGCCTGGACGGCACTGTCGCTGTCGTTGGTGCCGAGTCTGTCGTGGATTCCCGGGCTGATCATGCAGCTCACAGTGGCGCTGTTGTTCGTGCTGGTGTTCCCGGTCTTTCCCGGTCACGACTTCGAATCGATTCTGCTGCCACTCGGGATGTGGGCATCGTTGGCCCTGTTGGCGCTGATCGCGGCGTCTTACCTGCGTCGCGTCGACCAGATCAAAGGTGAGATGCACTACATGCGTCTCGAAGCCTCGGAGTTGCAGAAGCGACTCGACGATGCCGACGAGACCCTGGCCAACGCCTACGACCAGCGCGCCACCCTGGAGGC
>JAGRHA010000280.1 GCA_020445205.1 Gammaproteobacteria bacterium | reverse complement strand
TCAGCATGTTGCTGCCGCCGCTGCCGCTGCTGTGGTTCGGTGGGTCGATGCTGATCTACGCGTTGCACCGCCACCATCCGAATCCACGCGTCGGTTACTACACGCAGCGCGCGGCCTACTTATTCTACGCGGTGATGGGGGCGATCATTCCCATCGGCACCTTCTTTCCCGGGCGTGGCATCACCCCGTGGCTGGTCGCCTGGGGCGTCGGTCTCGCCGTGGTCGTGCCCTGGTCGCTGTGGTCGATCAGCCGCATCCGTAGCGAACACTGGCCCGATCTCGAGATCACGGCCGAATCACACCCTGTCGAGGAGATCCCATCATGAGCGCTGCGCACGCAAGCGACGCCGTCCGCAACGACTGGACGCTGGACGAGATCAGGGCCCTGTTCACGCGCCCGTTCAACGACCTGTTGTTCGCGGCGCAGCAGGTGCACCGCGCGCATTTCGATGCGAATCAGGTGCAGGTCAGCACATTGTTGTCGATCAAGACCG
This sequence comes from Gammaproteobacteria bacterium, assembly GCA_020445205.1. GTDB lineage: Bacteria > Pseudomonadota > Gammaproteobacteria > Chromatiales > Chromatiaceae > Thiosocius. Next base: position 6,296 of record JAGRHA010000280.1, on the reverse strand, counting down.
GCGCCTGTTCCGAAGACTGCGCGTACTGTTCGCAGAGTGCGAAGTACGATACCGGCCTCGAGCGCGAACGTCTGTTGCCGCTCGACGAGGTGGTCGCTGCGGCACAGGCGGCCAAGGACAAGGGTTCGACGCGCTTCTGCATGGGCGCGGCGTGGCGCAACCCGACCGACAAGAATCTCGACCGTGTGATCGAGATGATCGGTGCCGTGCGTGGGCTCGGCATGGAGACCTGCGTAACGCTCGGCATGCTCAACCAGGGCCAGGCCAAACGCCTGCGCGATGCCGGTCTCGACTACTACAACCACAATCTCGATACCTCGCCCGAGTTCTACGGCAACGTGATCACCACACGCACCTTCCAGGATCGCCTGGACACCCTGCAGCACGTGCGTGCCGCCGGCATCAACGTGTGCTCGGGCGGCATCCTCGGCATGGGCGAGTCGGGCAACGACCGCGCGCGCATGCTGCAGGAACTCGCCAATCTGCCGCAGCATCCCGAATCCGTGCCGATCAACATGCTGGTGCAGATCGAAGGCACGCCGCTGTACGGCAACGACAAGATCGATGCACTCGAATTCGTCCGCACCATTGCAGTCGCACGCATCCTGATGCCGAAGAGCTACGTGCGCCTGTCGGCGGGACGCACGGACATGAGCGACGAGATGCAGGCGCTGTGTTTCCTCGCCGGTGCCAATTCGATCTTCTATGGCGAACGCCTGCTGACCACCGACAACCCGGGCGCCGATCACGATCACGCCCTGTTCGATCGTCTGGGTATCCGTATGCAGGCCAGTGAACTGGAGGCCGACCGTCAGGCGTGTTGTGGCTCCGGGTGTTGAAGCGGCAGATTGCGCAGCCACGCCATGCACGTCGCGGTCTCGTGACCGTCACCCAGGCAGCCGTCGCGTTTGTGCGGTCGCCGATATGCCGCGTGGCGCCGGTGGCCTGACGGGTCCGACAATGTCTTTCGATCTGCACAGTGACCTGCAGCGGCGACGTGACGCCGGCCTGTACCGGCGGCGGCGTGTGAGCGATGGGCCGCAGGGCCCGGAACTCGTCGTCGACGGCCGCCGCATGCTGGCCTTCTGCGCCAACGACTATCTTGGGCTCGCTGCCGACCCGCGCCTCGCCGACGCGATGACGCGTGGTGTGGCGCGCTATGGTGTCGGTGCCGGCGCTGCGCACCTGATCAGCGGTCACAGTCGTGCACATCATGCATTGGAGGAGGAACTCGCCGAGTTCACGGGACGTGAGCGTGCGTTGTTGTTCTCGACCGGCTACATGGCCAACCTTGGCATCATCGCGGCGCTCACCGACCGCAATGACACGGTGTACGAAGACAAGCTCAACCATGCCTCACTCATCGATGGCGGTCTGCTCACACGCGCAGCGATGAAGCGTTATGCACATGCCGATGTCGCGGCGCTGCGTGATCAGCTGAGACAGGACACCGGGCGACGCCTGATCGTGACCGACGGTGTGTTCAGCATGGACGGTGATGTTGCGCCGCTCGCGGCGCTTGCGGCCGCAGCGAGCGACCACGGCGCCTGGCTCATGGTCGACGACGCCCACGGCATCGGCGTGCTCGGCGAGCACGGGCGCGGCAGCGTCGCCGAAGCCGGGCTCGACGTGTCGCAGGTGCCGATCCTCATGGGGACGCTGGGCAAGGCGTTGGGCACTGCGGGTGCGTTCGTCGCCGGATCGGAGGAGCTCATCGAAACCCTGATCCAGCACGCGCGCCCCTACGTCTACACCACGGCGATGCCACCTGCCGTGGCCGAGGCCAGTCGCGTCGCCTTGCGCATCGCAGCCGAAGAGGAATGGCGTCGCGAGCGCGTACTCGGCCATGTGCAGCGCTTCCGCCACGGCGCACAGCGTATCGGTCTCAATCTCATGGCCTCGGCGACGCCGATCCAGCCGGTCATGCTCGGCGACACCGCGCTCGCCAACCGCTGGAACGAGGCGCTGTTGCGCGAAGGGATTCTCGTCGGTGCGATACGACCGCCGACGGTACCCGAGGGTACGGCGCGATTGCGCATTACGTTTTCCGCCGCACATACCCCGGCGCACGTGGATGCGCTGCTCGCAGTGCTCACCGAAATCGCCGCAGAGTTCGACCGATGAGTCTCTATCGCTACCAGATCGGACGCGGTCCCGACCTGCAGCTGGTGCACGGCTGGGGTATGAATGCCGCGGTGTGGGAACCGCTGCTGCCGACGCTGTCGGAGCACTTCCGCGTGAGCGTGATCGAACTGCCCGGCCACGGCGGCAGCACGGCTGCGACAGCGGCCGATCTCGGCGAATGGGCGCGCCTCGCACTCGCGGCCGCACCGCCGCGTGCCTGGTGGCTTGGCTGGTCGCTCGGTGGACAGGTCGCGCTGCAGGCGGCGCTGGACCAGCCGCGTCGTGTCGCCGGGCTCATGCTCGTCGCCGCAACGCCGCGTTTCGTACAGGCCGATGATTGGCGCTGCGCAATGCCCGTGCGCACCTTTCAGCAGTTTGCCGACGCCCTGGCCGACGACCCGAGCGGTACCCTGATGCGCTTTCTCTCGCTGCAGGTCACGGGCGACGAGCGCGCGCGTGACACGTTGAAGCTGTTGCGCGCCGAGGTCACCCGACGCCCGCCGGCGAGCAACGCGGGTCTGGCCCAGGGACTCGATCTGCTGCTTGCGACGGATCTGCGCCCGCGCCTGCAAGACCTGGCATGTCCGACGCACTGGTTGTTCGGCGCGCGCGACACCTTGGTGCCGGCCACACTCGGTGACGCCTTGAACGGGTTGCTGCCGCAGGCGACGGTCGACGTCATCGACGGCGCAGGGCACGCACCCTTCCTATCGCATGCCGACGCAGCGCTGGACGTGTTGCTGCGGCGCGTGGGGCAGGCATGAACCCAGTACACGACGATCGGCCGGTCGCGCTCGACAAGGCCAAAGCCCGCCTGAGCTTCGGTCGCGCAGCCGATGTCTACGACGACACCGCAGTGCTGCAGCACGAGATTGGACGGCGCATGCTGGAACGACTCGACACGATGCGCATCACGCCGACGCGTATTCTCGATATCGGTTGTGGTACGGGCGTCGCCACCGAGGCGCTGCTGCGCCGCTACCCGAAAGCCGATGTGTTCGCATTGGATTTCGCCTTGCCGATGCTTGCGCACGCACGCCGACGCGGGCGCTGGTTACGCCGCCCGCGTTGTCTGTGTGCCGATCTCGATCATCTGCCGCTCGCTGACCACAGCGTCGACCTGGTGTTCGCCAATGCCGCACTGCAATGGAGTGCCGATCCGCTGCAGGCCTTTGCCGGTATTGCGCGCGTGCTGCGGCCTGGTGGTCTTCTGCTGTTCACGAGCTTCGGCCCCGATACCCTCAAAGAGCTGCGCGCGGCGTGGGCCGCGGTCGACGGCCGCACCCATGTGCATGCCTTCGTCGATATGCATGACTATGGCGATATGCTCATGCACGCAGGCCTCGCCGACCCCGTGATGGACGTCGAGCGCATGACGCTGACGTACGCCGATGCGATGCACCTGATGCGCGAGATCAAGGTGATCGGTGCCGGCAATGCGAGCGTCGACCGCCTGCGCGGCCTGGTCGGCAGGCAACGCATCGGCGAGGTGTGTGCCGCCTATGAGCGCTTCCGCGATCGCGACGGGCGTCTGCCCGTGAGTTATGAGGTGGTGCACGGCCATGCCTGGGCGCCGCATCAGCGCCGTGTCGGTGACGAAACACGGATTGCCGTCGACGTGCTGCGGGTCGCGCGTTGAACCGGGGGTATTTCCTCACCGGGACCGACACTGACTGTGGCAAGACGCACGTTGCCTGCGAGGTGATCCGTCTCCTGCGTGGGCTGGGCCTGCGCGTCGCCGGCTTCAAACCGGTCGCCGCGGGGGCGGTGTTAAGTGACGGGAAACTGCAGAACGACGACGCTTTGGCGCTCATGGCCGCGAGTGGCCTCGACCTGCCGTACGACTGGGTCAATCCATACTGTTTCCGACCACCGATCGCGCCGCACCTTGCTGCGGCCGACTGCGGCAGCGAGATCGCGCTCGACCGCATCCTCGACGCCTTCGTCCACCTCGGTGACAGCAGTGACCTGATCGTTGCCGAAGGGGCAGGGGGCTGGGCCGTGCCGCTGGGTCGTGAGCTCGACATGCCCGCGCTGGCGTCGGCACTCGGCCTGCCCGTGGTCTTGGTCGTGGGTCTGCGTCTCGGGTGTCTGAACCACGCCCGGCTCAGCGCGCAGTCCATCGTCGCCAGTGGTGTGGCACTGGCCGGCTGGATCGGCTCGCAGGTCGACCCCCAGATGGTGCGAGTCGAGGACAATATCGCGAGCCTGGAAGGGCTGCTGGAGGCGCCGTGTCTCGGTGTCGTACCCCATCCGTCGGCGCCGCCGCTGCGTCGACAGCGGCCGCTATTGGTTGCCCATCTCAAAGCCCGCGCGCGAGGTTGAATACACGCGAGTATTCCTACATTCGAATATTAGAGAAGTCAAATACCATAAATAGGTTTTTTGCTGATCTGAGTCAAATTTTCTTGGACCCCCGGCGACCCTCGCGCTACCCTGCCTCCCGCGAAAAAAGATGCCTGGGCTTTGCCTGCTCGCAGCTGTTCATCGCGTTTGCTGGGAATATCTGGCCATGGTGATCTCCGACAACTGCCACGACACCCATACGCGTCGGGTGGTGATCAGGCCGAACCGCTCGTTGAGCTGGCGGCAGTCGATGATCTTCCTCGGTGCGATCGCCGTGCCGCTGCTGCTGATTTCCGCGGTGATGGCGACGCGCGGATTCTGGTTGATTCTGCCGTTTGCGGGCCTCGAGCTGGCAGCGTTGTATGCCAGCCTCTACGTCGTGTCGCACGCCGCGCGTCGCTGCGAGGTGGTTTCGATCGGGGAGTCGGTCGTGACAGTGGAGAAGGGGCGTGAGCGCGGTCGTTGCGCCGAGCGCGGTGGACCGGAACAGCGCATCGAGTTCGCGCGCGGCTGGGTGCGCGTCGAGCTGTCACGCTCCACAACGCGCTGGTATCCGCAGCGACTGTGGATCGGGGCATCGGGTCGGCGCGTCGAGATCGCCGAGTTTCTGGCCGAGGACGAAAAGGTCGAGCTCGCTGCGGAACTGCAACGCCTTTTGATCGCGTAATGAATTTTTCACCCTGTCACGGCAGGGTGCGGATAAAGACATAACGATACATTTCGGGGGGACCGAAGCTGTGAGAAAACTGCGAAAGCTGGCCGGCCTTGCGTCGGCTTTTCTGGGAGCGGGCGTGACGTCAGCACAGGCCAGTTATGGCCTGCTGAACATGCGCGAAGGCGTCACGGAGACCAGCCAGAGCGTCTACGACCTGCACATGACGATCTTCGCTGTGTGCTGCGTGATCGGCGTCATCGTGTTTGGCGCGATGATCTACTCGATCATCTATCACCGTAAGTCGAAGGGCGCCGTCGCTTCGCAGTTCCACGAGAGCACGACGATGGAAATCCTGTGGACCATCGTGCCGATCGTGATCCTCGTCAGTATGGCGGTTCCTGCGACCAGTACGCTGCTGGCGATGGAAGACACCAGCGATGCCGATTTGACGGTCAAGGTGACCGGTATCCAGTGGAAATGGAAATACGACTACGTCGACGGCGATGCCGCGGGTGTGTCATTCATCAGCTCCCTGCACCCGAAGCACAACGAGGCGCGTCAGCTGGGTGCGAACGCCGACCTGTCACAGTTCGATGATCACTATCTGCTCGACGTCGACAACCCGCTGGTCATCCCGACGGGCAAGAAGGTGCGTTTCCTGCTGACCGCGGCCGACGTGATCCACTCCTGGTGGGTGCCGGATCTCGGCTGGAAGAAGGACGCGATCCCGGGCTTCGTCAATGAGGCCTGGACCAAAGTCGACGAGCCGGGCGTGTACCGTGGCCAGTGTGCCGAGCTGTGTGGCAAGGACCACGGCTTCATGCCGATCGTCGTGATCGCCAAGGCACCCGAAGACTATGCCAAGTGGGTTGCCGAGCAGAAAGGCGCGGCTGCCGCCGAAGCGGCTTCGGCTGATCGCGAATGGACGCAGGACGAACTGATGGCCAAGGGTGAACAGGTCTACGCCACGAACTGTGCGGCGTGTCACCAGGCGACCGGCCAGGGCGTACCGGGTGCCTTCCCGGCACTCGCCGGCAGTGCGATCGCCACGGGTGATGCGGCAGCACACATCGACATCGTGCTGCACGGCAAGGCCGGCACCGCAATGGCCGCTTATGCCGGTCTGCTGAGCGATGCCGATATTGCGGCCGTGATCACTTACGAGCGCAAT
>JAGRHA010000279.1 GCA_020445205.1 Gammaproteobacteria bacterium | reverse complement strand
TCATGGAACTGGCGTATCTGCGCAACGCCCTGAACTCGTCGCAGGATCTCGTCGCCCTCGCGCAACTGCGCGCGCAGCAGGACGCACCTTATAAAGCTGCCCAGCTCATGGAAGACGAGATCGCTGCCGGGCGCATCCCCGGTACGGCCCTGCACTGGGAATTCGTCGCCAACGCCTGGTACCAGGCACGTGAGTCGACGCGCAGCGTCGCGGCCCTGCAACGCGCGGTCGCGGGCAAAGGCGTGCGCCCCGATCTGCAGCTGCGCCTCGCCCAGCTGTATGTCGAAGGCGAACGTTGGGACGAGGCCGCTGGCATGCTGCAACGCGTGCTCGACCAGGCGTCGCTGAAAGCATCCGATCGCGGCCGTGGCTGGTTGCTCATGGGCATCGCGCGCTACGGCAAGCGCGCGTTCGACGCCGCCCGCGATGCGTTCGCCGAGGCGGCGAAGGCCGAGCCCGTGCGCAGCGATGCCGAACAATGGCTGGCTTATCTCGATGCCGTGGGTTGAGCGGCGGCATACCGCTCCTCATGCGTGAGCCGGCTGTGACCGTGCCACGCGGACACCTGGCCGGCGTCAGCGGATCTGTTTCAGCGCGCGTGCCAGCCGGCGCACCCCGAGCGCGAGTTCCTGCTCGTCGAGCGACGCAAAACCGAGGCGGATATAGGGTCGATAGTGCCCGTCGTAGGCATAGCTGCGACCCGCACGGATCGCGACGTTTTGCGCCAGCGCCGCTGTCACCCAGGCGTCGGCATCGATATCCGTAGCGACCCCGGTCCAGATCGCCATACCCCCGGGCGGCCGCGCATAGGCCACAGCGCTTCCCAGCGCACGCTGCAACGACGCGATCAGCCAATCGCGGCGTGCCGCGTACACCTTGCGTGCGCGTCGCGCATGCCGCGCGATGGTGCCGTCTTCGAGCAGCCCGGCGATGGTCAGCTGCAGCGGCAGATCGCCCTGGCGATCCACCATGAGGCGATACGCGGTCAGCCGATCGATGAGGGCCGAGGGCGCGACGATATAGCCGATGCGAAAGCCCGGCGCGAGCAGCTTCGCCAACGTACCGAGATAGACCACCACCGCCTGCGTGTCGCGGCTCGCGAGTGGCAGAACCGGTTGGCCGTCGTAGTGGAACTCATGGTCGTAGTCGTCCTCGATGATGGCGAAGCGATGCTCGGCGGCCAGCGTCAGCAGTGCCAGGCGCCGTGCCGGCGACATGATCGAGGTGGTCGGGTATTGGTGGTGCGGTGTCGTGTACACCGCGCGTATGCGCCGCGTGGCGGCGATCCGCGCGATCTCGTCGGTATCGATGCCCTGATCATCGAGTGCGACCGTCATGATCTGCGCACCGTAACGGCGGAACACGGCCCACGCGGGTGCGTAGCCGAGTGCCTCGACGAGCACGATGTCACCCGGCGTGACCAGCGTGTTGGCCACGAGATCAAGCGCCATCTGCGTTCCCTGCGTGACGAGGATCTGCGTGTTGTCGATGGCGAGGCCGCGCCGGTCGTTGAGCATCGCAGCGAGCGCCGAGAGCAGGCGCGGATGCCCCTGTGCGTGACCGTAGCCGAGCACGTCCGCTGCGTTTCGTTGCAGCACCTGGCGGTAACGGCGCCCGATCGTGGCCAGCGGCAACAGTCGCAGGTCGGCGATGCCGCCGCCCATCTGCAACACGCCATCGGCAAGCGGATCGGCCGTGGGCAGATGCTCACCGGGTCGACCGGGATCGAAGCCCGGCGTTCGCGCACGCGCGCGCGGTACGCGTCTGGCCTGGCTGCGCATGGGTGTCACGTCGGCGACGAAGGTGCCGCTCGCGCGGGTTGCCGCCAGCCAACCCTCGGCGATCAGCTCGGCATACGCGGCGACCACCGTGTTGCGATGGACCTCGAGCTGCGCCGCCAGACGTCGTGTCCCCGGCAGGCGCGACCCTGCGGTCAGGCGCCCACGTTCGATGTCGCCGCTGATGCCGCGTGCGATCTGCAGGAACAGCGGTTCCGTGGCCGCCGGATCGAGCGGCAGGGTGAACTCCCAGGTTTTAACTGGACTAGTCATGGTGACAAAACTGGTACTTTTCGATAGACCAGTATGCGGGCACGCTGGGGGCGTGAAAAGGTTTTGGAGAACGCCATGGAATCCATCTCACCGACAGCGCGCACCCGGGTACGCCGGCGCGCAAACCGCGCCGCCTACGACAGCGCCACCCTCCACGCGATCGTCGACGAGGCATTGTTGTGCCATCTGGGTGTCGTGGTCGATGGCATGCCGCGTGTGCTGCCGACGCTGCACGTGCGCCTGGGTTCGCAGATCTATGTCCACGGCGCGCCGCGCAACGGCACCTTCGACGCCCTGCGCACGGGCGCGCCCGTGTGTCTGACGATAAGCCTCGTCGACGGCTTGGTGCTCGCGCGTTCGGCCATGCACCACTCGATGAACTATCGCTCCGTGATGGTCTACGGCACGGCACGCGAGGTCACGGATGTCGTCGAGAAACGGCGCGCGCTCGAGGCCATGGTCGAGCACGTGATGCCGGGGCGGCTCGCCGAGGTCAGAGCGCCGGACGAAAGCGAGATCCACGCCACGGCAGTGTTCGCGCTGCCGATCAGCGAGGCATCGGCGAAGGTCCGGCAAGGCCCGCCGGTCGATGCCGCGCGCGACCTCGCGCTGCCGGCATGGGCCGGCGTCGTGCCGCTACGCCTGACTGCAGGTAGGCCACAGGAGGCATCTGGCGACGAAGCCGGCACGGCTGCACCGTCCGCCGCGCTGAGGCGGTACATGGCCCTGCACGGCACACCCGAGGGTGCCGAGAGTGGCATGGACGTAGGCGCTGTCGCGGAAGGTCGCCGCCCGACCGCGGACTAGCGCGTGCAGCAAGGGCTGCGCGCGCGCCCGGTCTGTCCAAGCAACCGGGGGGCGTGCGTCGCGGTCCGAGCGCAGACGGGGTGCGGGTGGATATTTGACACCCGGGCTTGCTGCGCGACGACCAGGTCAACAGATGCGGGTGCGCGTTGCGTTAGATGGTGACGCGCAAACTGACCCCGTAGCCGCGCCCGCGTTCCGCACGGCGCTGGTGCTGCCTTGTGTGGACCACGCGCAACGAACGTGGACATGACCTGACGCTGTGGCCGATCGTCGATCTTGTCTTATGCTCGCGGCGGTGATGACCTGACGAAGCGTGCCACGGTCTTTGGACTGTGTTGAAGGACATGCGCGGCTGGGCACCGTGTCGGTCGCAGCGCTCGCCGTTTACCGGTTCACACCGCGCCTGCCCACATGCGCTTGCGATTGGGTGCCGGGCGAGCGCGCCGCCGACGGCAACGGACGCATTGCCGGTCTAGAACAAGGTGTAGATGAACGGTGCGATCGCGGAACCCTGCGTGAGCACCAGCAGGCTGCCGAGCAGCACCATCACGACGACGATGGGGAGCAGCCAGTACTTCTTGCGTTGGCGCATGAACGCGACGATGTCCTTGAGTAGATCGAGCATCAGAACGGGTTCTCCAATTCGTCACGGTGCCGGGTTCGGCTGTCGGTCCGATACGACGATACACGTCCATCGGATCCCTTGGTGAGTGGGACCTTGCCGAACAATCGCATCACGAGCGCTATCGGCAGGATCATGAGGAAGAACGTCGCGGCCAGCAGTAAACGGGAATTGACCCAGCCCAACAGCGCCGCGAGCTTCATCCACAGTGTGTAGGGACCACGCAGTACCGTGGGCCACACGATTCCCAGCACGATCAGAACACCACCGCACACCCACGGCCACAGCGGCCACGGCCGGATAGCCCAGATCCAGGGAATCAGCGCGCCAAACACCAAAGCCAACATCGCGCCCGTCACCAGTCCGAACTCGGATAGCGTGCGCTTGTCACTGTTGCTGCCGTTGCCGCTGCTCATGGTCAATACGCTCCGTTCAATCGAGGGTGAAGGTTTCGCGCCACGCGGTGTCCTCCTGCCAATTCGGTTGCTGCTGCTTGTCGAACAGCAGATCACCGATCACGAGGTAGTCCATTTCGGTTCGCATGAAGCAGCGATAGGCATCTTCCGGGGAGCACACGACGGGCTCACCCCGGACATTGAACGAGGTATTGATCAGGATCGGACAACCGGTACGCGCCCGGAAGGCCTTGATGAGCGCGTGGAAACGCGGATTGGTTTCCTCGTGCACCGTCTGAACCCGTGCTGAATGATCGACGTGCGTGATGGCCGGAATCGTCGAGCGCCTGCGCTTCAGCTTGTCGATGCCGAAAAGCGTTTCATCTCCGTCGGATGGTGCGACTCGAACGCTCTCGGCGACGGGTGCCACGATCAACATGTAAGGACTGGAGCGATCGAGTTCGAAATACGTACTGACGTCATCCGCGAGTATCGCCGGCGCGAATGGACGGAACGATTCGCGATACTTGATCTTCAGGTTCATCACCGATTGCATCTTTTCCGAACGCGGATCACCGATGATCGAGCGATTGCCCAGCGCGCGCGGGCCGAACTCCATACGGCCCTGGAACCAGCCGACCACGTTTCCCTGTTCGATCAGTTCCGCCACGGTGGTCATCAGGGACGGCTCATCGTGTTTGCTGTAGACGATATTCAAGGGCGACAGCGCCGCGACCGTGTCGGCTTCGTCGAAACGCGGGCCGAGGTATGCGCCGTGCATCGCGTCGCTGTGACCGACGCTACGAGGGCCGTCGAAGTAGTCATGCCAGGCAACGAGCGCCGCGCCGAGTGCGCCGCCTGCATCACCCGCGGCGGGTTGAATCCATACGTCCTTGAACGGGCCCTCGCGCAGCAGACGGCCATTGGAGACGCAGTTGAGCGCAACACCACCGGCCAGACACAGATAGTCGTGCCCGGTCTCCCGATGAACGGCGCGTGCGAGGCGTAGAACGATTTCTTCGGTCACGACCTGGATTGACGCGGCGAGATCCATCTCACGCTGCGAGATTTCCGACTCGGGTTTGCGCGGCGGTCCGCCAAACAGGGCATCGAAGTGCGGGCTCGTCATGGTGTCGCCCGTGCAGTAATTGAAGAAGCGCATATTGAGCCGAAAACTGCCGTCCGCTTTCAGATCGATGAGTTCTTCGAGTATCGCATCGGCGTAGCGCGGTTCGCCGTAGGGTGCGAGCCCCATCAGCTTGTACTCGCCCGAGTTGACCTTGAAGCCGGCGTAGTAAGTGAATGCCGAGTAGAGCAAGCCGAGCGAATGGGGGAAGTCGATTTGCCACAATGGCTCGAGTTTTGCACCTGTTCCATTCCACGCCGATGTCGTCGCCCACTCCCCGACGCCATCCAGACACAGCACGGCGGCATTCATGAAAGGGCTGGGGTAGAACGCGGATGCCGCATGCGATTGATGGTGCTCGGAGAACAGCAGCTTGGGAAGGTGCTTAACCCCTACACCACCCAGTGCCGCGAGTTCACGCTTCAGCGTGGATTTCAGATAGAGCTTCTCTTTCAGCCAGACCGGCATGGAACGGACAAATGATCCGAAGCCACGCGGTGCGAAGCTGAGATAGGTCTCGAGCAGCCGTTCGAACTTCAGCAACGGCTTGTCGTAGAAGATCACGGCGTCGAGTTCGGTCAGCGTCAGGCCCGCTTCCGCAAGGCAGTAGCGGATCGCGTCGGCGGGGAAGTCCGGATCGTGCTTCTTGCGTGAGAACCGCTCCTGCTGGGCCGCAGCGACAACGTTGCCGTCGCCAATCAAGGCTGCCGCACTATCGTGATAATACGCCGAGATGCCGAGAATGTTCATTTGCTGGTGTTCACGTCATGCAGACCTGACGTCCACTCATCGCGACTGCGCGAAGCGAGTGGGTATGCGTTCATTGGAACGAGTACGCCGACCGTCCTGCGTACGCACATCATGGCGACTCGAATCGCTGTCCCTGGTTGTATCACTGGCGGGAGGTTCCGGATTGCCGACGGCAAAGCGGGAATCGTAGATGTGGGACAGCGACCGCAGAATCGTTTCGGCATAGGCTGCATTCACTGGTCGTGATGGGTGTGCATCGAACGGGTTAACGCGCAATTCATCGGCTGAAACTGTCGCGATGACGGCGGGGCGCGGGTCTACGACATCGAACCCCAGGTTGGACGCAACCGTTCCAGCCTGATCGAGCCAGCGATCGATGTAGGGATCCTTAGGACTGTCGTTGCTGATGTTCTGGCTCAACAGTGCAAAGATCGGGCTGCCAGCGCCGGCATTGTTGGTCAACTCCGCAATCCGCTGCAGCGCCGCGGTAAACCGCAGCCAAGCCGTCGAATCTTTCCGGTATGTCCGATCGAGGCCTTCCTGCCAGGAAGGAATCAAACCGGTAGCCGCGAGCAACCTGTCGACCTGACCGTGGAGCAGGGATCGTACGTGATCCATTCCTGCGTGACGCAGCATGGCGATGAGATTATGCAGCGGATAATATCGTGTGCGCTCGATCGAGTAGTTTTCCGCCGCCGGTTGCGGGTCATTCACGCAGAATCCGACTACGACTAAGTCTGGCTGGACGATATCCAGATACTTCTCCAGCACGGCGGATTGCTGGATTGTGGAGCCGCCGGAGACACCGAAGTTGAGCACCTCCCAATGGCTCTCGGGATACAGCACCCTGAGTCGATCCTCTAACATATTGCTGTACCGTTCGTTCGGCGCAAGGCCGGCACCCCAAGTCAACGAATCGCCGATGACCATAATCCTCAGCGTGTTTTTCGGCTTCGGCACTTCAAATTCGCGACCACGAAACCCGAATCGGTTGTTCTCCACGCGATGGCCCCAGGTCCACCTGTCGGAATTTGGTTGGTCGAGATCGATCGCGGTGTCGTCAATCGGTTTGCCGTACAGGTATTCGTAATGCGCAACCATTCGGCTGCGCTCCGACTGGGCCAGCAGGCGATCCGCAGCGAACAAACATGCGCCGATCGCGATGGCGGTACTCGCAAGGACAAGAAGTCCGTTGATATGCCGTCCAACCAGGACGCGAAGCAAGAACAGCGTGGCAAGTTGAATCAATTCGACAGCGATTGAAGCTTCGTACGGCGTTTCCGGTGCAGTGGCCCAGGCTGCGACCTTGGCGACCGCCTCGAGCCCGACAACAACGAATGCGATCTCGAGAAGTCTCTTGGCCAACTCCCTCAGCCGGTCGTGTGGATCATCCCCACGCACAAAGAAACGCAGACCCGCGATGCCCGCCGCCAGCCACAGCAATTCGCGTCTGATATTGTCCAGAGGCGCAATTGCCCAATCGATATCGTGGATGCCGAGCAATCGAGCTTCGCTCGCGAGCGTCGGAATGCTCAATGCAACGAACACACCTATCGTCAACACGATGCCGACATCGAGTGCACGTCCGTAACCAGGAGTGGACGTGCCGGACGCTTCGGATTCAGCATCGCGTCGACCCGCCCGATACGGCGGCGATTGATTGGATTTCACGTCCATGCGGAAGACAATGCGAGTTACTTTTTTGGGAACGATGATCCGATTTTATCGGATAGATCATCGATGTCTTGAGTCCGACCCGTCGGATCTGCTTTGCCAGACGTCGCCGGGGCTATCCATCGTGTTTCGCACCGCTCACGCCCATGTCTCTCGTTCGCGGGACGGGGTACCTTCGAGCCAATCCGCTCGTTGCAGCGTACGAGCACGGCAAGTGACAGATGTCGAGGCGGGTGCATTCTGGGAACACATGCACGGCGCCGGTCGACAAACCGAATGCTTGGTTGCACGCTTGAGCCTACCGCGACCGCAGCCCCGTCACCGATCGCAGGTGGCCGCAGACGGTTCGATGCTGGCCACCGCACCGGCCGTGTTCCGGTGACGGGTGGTCGCCCTCCGGCCGCCACGGGTGAGGACTTGAAAACTGGACAGGCACCATGGCCGTTGCGCGCAACACAGGTACCAATCCCTGTGGCTGGGAGTAATTCAGCCGGTTCGCGTAACGGCGAGGAACACCGCCGTACATTGGCCCTGAAATCGGGTGATTTCATGAGTTGGCAGATCGACGTGCGTGGAGCGCGGAAGTCCGTCGCGGTCGCTACCCTCGCTTGATCTCTACCGGACTCGTGTGCACCGCCAACCCCGTGTTTCGTCCTCGTCACCGGGAGCGAATCGGGCCAAAAGCACGCAGCCAATTGCCCGCCGAGCGGCATGCTGCGATGATCGATGCTCACGTCACAGCCGGCGTGCAGCGCAACGGGAGACATCGCCATGCCGGGCGGAATCGGGCCGGTGAGCCAACAGGTGGCGTCGGCGGGGAAACGCGGCGACCGCGGCCTCGATGGCGTGAGCGATAGC
>JAGRHA010000031.1 GCA_020445205.1 Gammaproteobacteria bacterium | reverse complement strand
GCAGACCGTAGCCGATGTCGGTCGGGGTCTTGGTGAAGTTGACGTGTGCGTTGACGAAGTCCCAGTTGACCGCATCGTGTTGCACGATGTAGTTCGCGATGTAGTTGAGGATCGCGAGATCGGTCTGCGGCTGGAAGATCACGCCATGGTCGGCCAGTTCGAAACTGCGATGTTCGAACGTCGACAGCACGTGCACTTCGCAGCCCGGCTTGGTCAGGCGCGTGTCGGTCAGACGCGACCACAGCACCGGATGCATCTCGGCCATGTTCGATCCCCACAGCACGAACGCATCAGCGTGCTCGAGGTCGTCATAACAGCCCATCGGCTCATCCGAGCCGAAGGCGCGGATGAACGCGCCGACCGCTGACGCCATGCAGTGACGCGCGTTCGGGTCGATGTTGTTGGAGCGGAAACCGGCTTTGTACAGTTTCGACGCCGCGTAACCTTCGAATACGGTCCACTGCCCCGAACCGAACATGCCCACGCGCGACGTGATCTGGTCGGCGGGTTTGCCGGCGTTCTCTTCCATGCTCTGCTTGATCGCGGCCTTCCACTTGTCGGCCATCACGTCGAACGCTTCGTCCCACGACACGGGTTCGAAGTCGCCTTCCTTGTCGTACTTGCCGTTCTTCTTGCGCAGCAGCGGTTGGGTCAGGCGGTCCTGGCCATACATGATCTTCGACAGGAAGTAGCCCTTGATACAGTTGAGGCCGCGGTTGACCGGTGCATCCGGGTCACCCTGGGTGGCGACAACGCGACCTTCCTTGGTGCCGACCAGTACCGAACAGCCGGTACCACAGAAGCGGCAGGGCGCCTTGTCCCAGCGCACACCGCTGTCGTCATCTGCGGCGACTGCCTGCACGCCGGGAATCGTGATGCCGGCCGCGGCCGCAGTGGCGGCGATGGCGTTGGTCTTGATGAAATCGCGACGTGTCTGCTTCATTGCTGGGACTCCTCAGGCTGGGATTCGTTGTCAATCTGGTGGTAGACGAGCGATGACGAGGCCACGCCGTCGAGCGTGGCCAGGGTGTTCATCGTATCGGCGCAGTCGGCGTAGGCGGCGCCTTCCACGGTGACGACCATGCGGCCGCCATCGTTGGCATGCAGTTCAACTCCGGGCATGGTGGCTATCTTTGCCGACACCGAGGCCACGTGCTCGGGCCGAGACATCAAGAGCACACCACAGACGTGGTACTCGTTCATGCCGCCTCCTGGATTCTTATGACGCGGGTTGGACACACAGCGACACAACCGCCACAACCATTGCACGCATCGTCATCGACGACGGCCGTGGCTCGTCCGCCCGGCTGCAGCCGGAAACGGATGGCGCCTTTGTCGCATTCTTCTCCGCAGGTACGGCACATCACGCCGCGCGCACTCAGGCAGTCGTCACCGATAATGGCGCGCAGCTGCCAGGCATTCTGACGTGACCGATCGAGCGCAGCGTGTTGACAGCGTTCGGCACAGGCACCGCAAAAGGTACATGCACCGCGTGTGAAATCGACGGACGGAAAACCGCCATCCCCTCTTACGAGAACGCCTTCTTCGCAGGATTGGATACAGTCGTCACAGCGCTGGCACAGTTCTAGGAATTGTTCTGTCGCCCAGGGCACGTGATGAGTGATCGATACAGCTCCACCCGTAAAGAAAGCCCTTCGCGCTGTATTGATTGTTGTCATCGCGCTCGCCAGGGCCAACCTGTGGCATTTACAGGGCGGTAGCGTAGTCCACACGTTTCGAAAGCAACTTGACGTTGGTCAAGTTTGTTTTTCTTGAATTTGATCATAGTCAAATCGCCACCTACTAATATTGAGAACGACGTGCGCGATCGTTTCGGCCGCTTAATCAGTTATTTGCGTCTTTCCATAACCGACCGTTGCGACTTCCGTTGCCGCTACTGTCTGCCGCGATCGCACCGCGATTTCCTCACGCCGCGCGAGTGGCTCGATCCCGACGAGCTCGCGCGCATCACCCGCGTGTTCGCCGGCCTGGGCGTGAGTCATGTGCGTCTCACGGGCGGCGAGCCACTGCTGCGCACCGACATCGCCGACATTGCCCAACGCCTTTCCACACTGCCCGGCATCGACGAGCTGTCATTGAGCACCAATGCCTCGCAACTGTCGAAGTCGGCCCAGCGGCTCAAGGCGGCGGGTATCTCGCGTCTGAACATCAGCCTCGACTCACTCGATGCGGCGCGCTTCCGCGACATCACGGGCGGCGATCTCGCGCGCGTGCTGCGGGGTATCGATGCCGCGCTTGCGGCAGGTTTTGCACCCATAAAGGTCAATATGGTGGTGATGCGCGGGGTCAATGACGACGAAATAGACGCCATGGTCGATTTCTGCCTCGACAAAGGGCTCGCGCTGCGTTTCATCGAGACCATGCCGGTCGGGCACGGCGGCCAGCAGGCGCAACGTCACTACCTGCCGTTGGGCGAGGTCGAGGCGCGACTGAAGCGGCGTTTCCGCCTGTCCCCTGCTGCGATGCACGGCAGCGGGCCTGCGCGTTACCTCCAGGTCGACGACAGCGCCTTGCGCATCGGTTTCATCACCCCGCAGTCGCAGCACTTCTGCGACACCTGCAATCGTGTGCGCATGAGTGCGAGCGGGACGCTGTACCTGTGCCTGGGTCAGGACGACAACGTGGAGTTGGGACAGCTCTTGCGCGCCGGCGCGGATGACGCGCAGTTGCGCACAGCGATTGTCGACGCCATCGCCAGAAAGCCGCAGCGCCACGATTTTCTCGGCGCACCCAGCGCCGTGTTGCGACCGATGTCGGCGCTCGGCGGCTGAACACGCCCTGCTGCGCGTCAGAACGTATCGGGCGGTGAAGAACAGACCTCGGCGATCTCATCGAGTGCCGCACGATCGCGCACCGTCACGCGACTTCCCGTAACACGTATCACGCCATCGTCGCTGAGACCCTTGATGATGCGCGAGAAGGTCTCGGGTTTGACCGACAGGCGCGACGCTACGATCTGCTTGGCCACGGGCAGCTCGAAGGTATCGTCGCCACTCGTCGCCTGCTTCGCGAGATAACCGGCAACGCGGCAGGTCGCACTGTGCAGGCTCAGCTCATCGATCTCGCGCAACAGGCCGCGCAGGCGTTGGCTCATGGCGGCCATCATGACGAAACAGGTCGCCACCGAGCCCTTGAGCATTTCGGCGAAATCGTGCGCATCGATGCTGATCAATTCACTGGCCTGCAGGGCCTGCGCACCGACGGGGTAATGCGGGCGCTCGAGAAACATCAGGGCCTCGGCGAAGGTACTGCCGGGGGTCACGATATCGATGACCTTTTCGTTGCCGGCCGGCGACAGTCGATACAGCTTGATCTGGCCCGTGCGCAGCAGGTAGAAGCGTTTCGCAGGATCCCCCTGTTCGAACAGGGCGTCTCCCTCTTCGAGGCGCACGCGGACGGCCTGTTTGGCGATACGCTCGAGTTGGGCGTCGCTCAAGTCGGCAAACAGGTAGGAGATTCGCAGGTCGTCGATCATCGCTCACCGCCGGCATGCCACCGCTGCCGGTTCAAAGGTACTCGGGGCGAGAAGATTACCACCGCACGCGCACGGTTTCCCGTCCCGAACGTGGACGGGGAGCGGCAGACCGGTGTGCGACGTCAGCGCGCGGGACCGCTGGCGTCGAACTGGCGGATGACGGCGTGCCGCTGACGGGCGGCGCTGGCCAGCGCATAACCCAGCAACACGGCACAGACCACGAGCAGCAGACCGCCGACACGGGTCAACAGTGGCGCCAGCGGTGCGGCGGCCACGGCGACGATCGCCGCCGCCAGCGTCAGCCCGACGGCATTCGCCGTGCGCGTCGGCAGCAACGCCCGCAGGCGCGGTAGCGTGACCTTGACATGGCGGCCGGCGATGCGCCGTTGCTGCAGGTCGAGCCAGCTCAGGAACGGCACGATCTTCAGCATCGAACCGACGACGAAACTGAGCGCCGCACCCAGTAACAAGACGCCGACCTGGCTCGGCGAATAGCCGACAAGCCAGGCGACGAATGCCGCGAGCACACCGACATGGCTCAGTTGCCACAGCCACAGATTGGCGTCGCGCTGCGGACGCTGCCGGCGGCGTTGGACGGCCAGTGCGGCGAGGTTGTACACCAGGTGGGCGACGAACAACGCCAGCATCAACGTCTTGAGCAGAGCCATCGACGCACTCGTCTGCAGCGCGAGTGCGGTCAGACCTATCAGGATGGCGAACACGGCAATCGGCAGGGTGCGCTTGATCCAACGCGAGAAGGCGGGCGCAATGTAGAACAGCGGGATGATCTCCATACCGATGCCCGCGAGCAGCAGCCCCACCCAGCCACCCAGCCCCCAGGCGACATGCGTATCGACGAGCAGGAGATGCTGTGGCAGGTGCAGCCAACCCATGCGCGCCGCGGCCAAGGAAAGACCCAGCAGCAACGTCACACCCAGTGCTGCAGTGGCCAGACGCACGGCCCAGCGCGTTTCCATGCGCCCTCCGGCGCCGCGCAGCACGAGCTGTGCCGCGACCAGGAATACCGCCAGACCCGATGCCGCAGCGACGCCGCCAGCCACCAGCAGGACCGGCAGCCCCGTCAGAAAGCCACTACCGATCAGGAGGCTGCCGACACCCAGTCCGGTGGCGGTCAGTAGCGCAATGAGGCGCACACGTGGAAACGGCGCACCGAGCAGAACCGGCGAGATCTGTAGCAGCGCGCCGCACATGACCGGTGCCAGGGCACCCAAGACGATGAAATGCGTCGCAGCGAGTGTCGCCGGCGCCCAGCGCGAGGCCAGCACCTGGTCGCCCTGCCACAGCAGCACCATCCCCGCCAGACCGATGAACAGCGGCATGAGATAGAACAGGGCCAGCGGCGCCTCGACAGGCGGTGCCTTGTCCGGCGACAGGCCGCTGAGATCCACGATCAGCCTTCAGCCGAGGATGCGGCGTCACCGGGACGCGCCATGTCTTCGGGCCAGATCAGCACCTCGAAATGCTCCGGCGCCACGCACGTGGTATCCCAGCTGTAGCCCATGTCACGCAGCATGCGGTACAGCGGGACCGGGTCACGCCGGTGGCGCACGCGTAACCAGTCGCCGTCGGCCAGGTCGGCCAGCGTATCGATGATGCGTTCGAGCGGCTCGGGCGGTTCCAGCCCGCTGACGTCAATCATCTGTTCCATCAGCCCACCTTCCGCGTACTGTCCAGTTCCTTTGCGCCGTCGGCCGGCAATAGACGATCCGCTATGGGATAGAGCACGTTTTCCTCCTTGGCGTTGTGCTGCTGCATCACGAACAGCAGGGTTTCCACGGCATCGGCCAGGGCCTCGGTGTCATGCTCCGCGGTGGCCGCGAGCAGCGCCGCGAACAGTTCCCGCATCTGCGCATGTTCGGACCGCATCACGGAGGTCGGTCCCGTAGCGTTGGGCGACGCCGCCTCCAGCGCGGGAAACAGCACGCCCTCCTCGTAGGCGAAGTGCACCTCGGTGTCGTTCACGAACGCCTGTGCAGCCGACGCGGCTGCAGTCCAATCCCCCTTGTAGGCATGCTGCTCGATGCCCGCAAACAGCTGGTCGCAGGCCCGATGCTGTTCGCTCAAGACTTCCAGATACGACATATCTCGTCACCACTTCCCAGGTATGACGCTGCACAGTCTGCCCGCCCCGTGGTCCGCATCCTTGACCTGCATCATGTCTGGGCGAAATGCATCACAGTTCGCGTGGTCGAACACGGCGCGATTTTGCCGCAGGAGCAGCCCCGGAAGACCGCCTCAGAGATGCTCGAGGTAATGCAGCAGTGCGCGTGCTTCCCGCTGTGTGAAATGCCATCTCGGCATGTAGGTGTTCAATGGCCGCCCCAGCGGATCGACGCCCGTGGTGATGGCGGCCAGCAGGCTCGCCTCATCGTACCCGCGTGCCGCGAGTGCGGCCGCCGTCAGTGGCGGTGCACTGCCGACCACCGCACCGGCGCGAACGGTGCGGCCCTCGCCGTCTCGCCCGTGACACGCGGCGCAACCGCTCGCGCTGTGGCGCAGCCATGACGGCCCTTGTTCATAGGCGACCCGGCCGTCGCTACCCAGACCATCCTGAAAAATGCGTTCGCCGAGCGCCGCATCGTCGACAGCACATCCGAACGACACACTCGCCATCAGCAGCACGGCGGCGCGGCCGCACCTATTTGCCGCCCGCCTGACGTGGGTCCACGCACCCCGTTGCGACACACGGCACAATGAAGGGGTCGGATGAGACCTTGGGTGATCGGCATGCTGCAACGCACAGCCATTCTGCTGTTGCCGCTGCTGCTCGCGACCGGCATGCCGGTCGCGAACGCAGCCGACGCCACCGTCCGTTTCGCCACGGCGTGTGCCAGGTGCCACGAAGGGGAATGCAGCGGTCGGTTGAGCTTCAGTCAGACACCCGACACGACCTTCACTCACATCCGACAATACGCCGGACCCAGCGACGACGCGTTCGCGCGTGCGCTCTACGACACGTTGGAACACATGAAGTCCCGCTGCGCGTATCCGCCAATCCCGTTGGCGCCTGTCGCGCACCCGCTCGATACGGCCGCCCTGGCGGCCTACCGCGATGACTGGAACGGCGCTTACTTTGTGCCGCTCGGACGTCAACCGAAAGGTACCTACCGATTGACCGTATCGCTCGAGCGCGGCGGCGAATTGCGTGTCGAAATCATCGACGCGTTCTTCGACCCCGTGTTCGATCGCTGCATCGACGCGGCGGACGGATCGTTGTCGCTGCAGCTGGTACTCGGCGACAGTCCGGCGCATTACCTGCGCGTGCGCCCTCGTGACGCCCAATCCATCCGCAGCCTGGTTCTCGTGCGCACCGACTGAAACCGCATACACCTTCGATTCGCCATCCACCGCGCCGGCACCGTATGGCCGTGACACGCGGACGACAAGGTCAACCCGGACGTCCATCAGGTCGCGCGCGCAGCAACATCGGGGCATAGAACCAGACGAAAGCGACGAACGCGACGACCCACAACAGGCCGGCGACATCCACCCAGCGCGCGTAATACCCACCAAACCATGCCGTTCCGAACACGCGCACCAGGGCGGCGAGATTCATCCCGATGAACGCCCACGCGATACCGCGGTTCACGTCGATCGGCCGACCGGTGTGACCGCGAATGACGCGTGCCATCATGCCGAACGTGAACACGCCAACGCCGCCGACGGTCAACGCATGTAACGCCGACGGGGCTGGAAACAGGTCGAACGCCGCAAGCCCTGTCAGCAGCGCTCCCAGGGTCAGCCACGCATAGCCGATGTGCAGCACCCACAACACCGGCAGCTTGAACAGGCGCGCTTCGAACCAACCGGCCATGCGCACCAGCTGCACCAGGCCGAACACCAGCCACAATGCACCGAGCGGCGCGCGTGCCGGGTCGGGCAGGCATTGCACGAGCGCAATCAGCACCAGCAGGACGAACGTGGTGCGCTCCACCCAGGCACGCTGCACAGCCTTGAAGCCGGGCAGCACGTTCTGGGTGAAGAACGGCATGACGCGCCCGGCCACGACCGCGATGAGCAACAACACCAGTTCCAGCATCACGCGTCGCATGTCGCCGATGTGTTCGACGACGCCCAGCATCTGCAGGTGCGACAGCAGATTGGCCAAAGCCATGGCGCCGAGCAGCGGCAGGAAGATCCGGTTGACGCGATTCTGTCCCTGCCACAACGGCTTCACGAGGCTGAATGCGACCAGCGGCAGGAAGGCGACGTCGACAGCGACCAACAACCACGACGGCACGCCGGCGATCCACGGCAGCAGGCGCGCAGCGGCCCACACCAGCGCAAGCCCGAGCAGGCGCCGGCCGGTCCAGGTCTGGATGCCCGTCCAGTTGCGCACGGCCGTCAGCAGGAAGCCGGCAACCACCGCCGCGGTGTAGCCGAACAGCATCTCGTGCGCATGCCAGGCAACGCCGCCGTAGTGAGCCGCAACCGAGATCTGTCCACGCCACACCAGTGGCCACAGCGCGATCAACAACACGCCGGCGGCGCCCGCGAGCAGGAAGAAGGGGCGGAATCCGAGCGCCAACGGCGCCCAACCCGGATTGGGGCGCAGCGTGGCCCCCTTGTCTTGCAGAATGTTCATGGCCGGCAGCATGTGAGCAAGCGCGGGAGCCGGCATTGACAGTCATCAAGTCAGGGCAAAGGCATCGCATGGCAAAGGCCGCACGAGCTGTGCGGGTTTCGCGGATCGCGAGCGGTGTCGACGTCCGACCGCCGCAGCGGCACGGCCATCACGCCGTGAGCTGCGCGTAGAGCAATGGCAGGCGTTCCGGCAGTTCGGAGGGCTTGTGGATCACCACGTACCCCCCTTTGCCGAACAGGTGCGGCAGGTAGTCGTTGCCCTTGGCATCGATCGTCACACAGAACGGCCGCACGCCGAGTTTGCGCGCCTCGCGCACGGCCTGACGCGTGTCTTCGATGCCGTAGCGGCCTTCGTACTGATCGAGATCGTTGGGTTTGCCGTCGGTGAGCAGGAGCAACAGATGGCGGCCCGCGGGTTGTGCGGTCAGCATTCGGGTGCCGTGACGAATCGCCGCCCCCATGCGCGTGTAGTAACCGGGTTTGATCGCAGCGATGCGGCCGCGCACAACGGCATCGTAGCCCTCGTCATACGACTTGAGCGTGTGCACGCGCACGGGATCACGCTTGCGCGAGGAAAAACCATGGATGGCGAATCGGTCGCCCGTGGCATCGAGTGCCTCGCCGAACAGGAACAGGCTGTCGCGCACCACATCGATGACACGGTGGTGATCATTGACCCAGGTGTCGGTCGACAACGACAGATCGGCCATGAGCTGGCACGCGAGGTCGCGCGCACCACTGCGCATGTCGCGGTACAGGCGATCGGCATCGACCGCGATGCGTGCCTCGCGGTCGGCCGCGAAACGCAGATAGGCATCGAGATCCACCTCCTGTCCGTCGCACTGCGCGCGGTGCCACACGCGTGCGGGCGCGAGCGCCTGGAACTGGTTGCGTAAACGGCGCGCCGTACGCTGCAGGTGCGCAGGCAGCGGCGCCGGAGTGGCCGTCGCCGATACCATGGGCACGATGCGACAGTGGTCGGCGAGCAGACGCTGCTTCTTCCAGTCCCATTCCGGCAGGCGGATGCCGTCACCGATGACGAGGTCGTCCTCGGCCTCCGCCGGCAGATCGAGATCGAAGCGCAGGGTAGCCGCCGCGCGCTTGTTGTCGCGACTCACGGCGAGGCGATCGAGATCGCGTGCGATCGCCTCGGCACGATCGAGGTCGTCCTCGTCTTCGGATCCGCGGTCGACGTTGACGTACTCGCCCCAGGTGAAGATGTTCTCCATGCGCACGGTGATCAGGCCGCGTTCGCTTTCCGGTGTCTTGACGCGCTCTGCCTGGCGGCGCAGGCGTTCGAGTTCGCGCTGCTGGCCGTCGGGTGATGCGGCGTGTGGATCACCGTCGGCACCCGTGGACGCGGCCGGTGCCAGCGGCGGCTGCGGGTGCAACCACAGCGGCACGGGAGCCGGTGGCCGCTTCGCGCTCGGCAATGTTGCGACACTGCCCGGTGTGCGCAATGCCGCGCGCACGGCATCTTCGGCATCGGCTTCGGCGCCACGCAGCGATGTCGGCTCGGGGCGCGTCGCGATATGCGCCTCGACCAGCGCCCGGTAGCGACCCACCAGCCCCGGAAAGCGCTCGAGGGTCACCTGCACGCGCGCCTGGTTGGCGACGAACCAGTCACCGTCGTCAACCGCGGCCGCGACTGCGAGCGCGGCAAGCCAGAGGTAGAGATCACGATTGAGCTGTCGTTCGGGCAGACAGTCGATGATGGCTGGCAGGCGCAAAAACTGCTCGTCGCGCCACGCCAGCGCGACCTTGGCATGACTGCCGGCGAGCCGCTGCAGCCAGCTGCGTTTGGCCTGGTTCTCGATCTGTTCGGCGCTGGTCACCTGCAGCCCGCCGTCACCACCGAGCGCGCGGAACATCACGCCGACAGTGCGTTCGACTTCGGCCAGGGTGACGACGGCTTGCGGATAACTCCTGTCCGCAAGCCGCGTCACCAGGCGGTGCCAGAGTTCGCCTACCTGTTCTTCCATCTATTGCTTCCCGAGCGAGGCGCACAGCGCGCCGCGCATCGTGTCCTCGTCATCCTGCCGCAACGCCGCCGGCGCCGGGCGTCCCGTGACCACGGCCACCGCGTCGAGACCATCGACCCAGCGCAACAGGCTCACACGCGCATCGCCGCCCTGCACCGTCGTGCAGGCGCTGATGCATTGGGCACATTCAGTACAGGTGAACATCTTGCGCTTGATGGTGCGCGGTTTGAGACGCATCGGGCAGACATTGTCACAGGCGTTGTTGCAGTCGCGGCAAAGCGTCGCACGGCGGGTATCGAAACCAACGACCTGGGCGCGGTCATTGGCCATCCAACTCAGGCTCTGAAACAACCCCACCGCACAACCGAACCGGCAGAACAGGTGACGCGCAAACAGGAACTCGATCGCAAACGCGGCGCTCGCTACGCCGATGAACCACGACTGCCGCATCGTGAGCTCACCGCGCAGCAGGTTGCCGTAGATCTCAGACGGCGGCAGCAAATAGGTCAGCAGCCCGACGGCCCACAGGAAAGCAAACCCGAACACCGCGAGCAGCGTCGGAATCCAATACCAGGGGTTCGGCACCCGGCGTGAACCGTCGGCCTGCACCGGTGGCAGCGCGCGGCGTTCCCACAGACTGGGCCGCCCGCTCGCGCGTTGCATGAGGCCGTTGATCGTCTCCACCACGGAGAAGTGCGGACACAGCCAGCCGCAGTACAGGCGACCGTAGCGCCACGCCACCCACAGCAGCAGCCCGGCACCGCCGAACAACGGCAGGAATCCGCGCCACAGGAGATTGAAGAACGCCTGCAGTGCACTGCCCTCGCCGTGCAGGAACGCATCGATACCGAGCGTCCAGTCGAATCCGAGCAGAATGGCATGGCCGCGCGTGAGATCGATCCGTAGCAGATCGAGCGGCGGCGCGAGGACGAACAAGGCGAAAAAGCCGACCTGGAACCACAGGCGCTGCCGCTGCAATCCCATGCGCGTGCCCATGCTCACGTCCCGCCGCAGCCGTCGGGCAGGGTCCTGCCGATCAACGGGTAGCGCCAGCATTGACCGGCCATGGCCTTCGACAGACCGAATGCGCCGAACAGCACCAGCATGGAGTGGCAGAAGGTGAAATAGGTGATCACGACGACCCACACGTGTGGGCCACGATAACCGCCGAGCAGCAGGATCGCGGCATTGGCGACAACCAGCAGGATACCCGCCCACACACTGCCCGAGACGGTCTGTGCCAGATGCGCACGTGCCAACGGCGGCGCTTCGGCGCGTGACCGCCACCACAGGAACAGCAGGATCAGGAAGCCGATCCCCGGCAGCAGCAGCAGATTGACCAGGTAGAGGCTCTCTGCCGCGATGGCGGTTCCACTGCCCTCGCGGAGTTCAGGCGAAGTTTGCATCGATCACTTCCATGAGTGCGGCGAGTGTTTCGTCGTCGTCACTCAGCGGTTCGACGAGCGCCGCACGACAGGCGTCGCGTACCGCGAAGCCATCGCGGATCAGTGTCGCCGCGTAGACCAGCAGCCGCGTCGATGCGGCTTCTTCGAGGTCGTGGTCCTTGAGTGCACGCAGCGCGTTGGCGAGACGCACCAGGCGTTCGCCCTCGGCCGTATCGATACCCGTCTCGCCGATCAGCACCTCGAGTTCGAGCTCGGGCGGCGGGAAATCGAAACTCATCGCGACGAAGCGCTGGCGCGTCGATGGCTTCATGCCCTTGAGCAGATTCTGATAACCCGGGTTGTACGACACCACCAGCATGAATCCCGGCGGCGCCTGCAGCGTCTCGCCCGTGCGCTCGAGCGGCAGGATACGGCGATCGTCGGTCAGCGGATGCAGCACCACCGTGGTGTCCTTGCGTGCCTCGACCACTTCGTCGAGATAGCAGATCGCCCCTTCGCGCACGGCACGCGTCAACGGCCCATCGCTCCAGTAGGTGCCATCGGAACCGATCAGGTGACGGCCCACGAGATCCGCGGCGGTGAGGTCGTCGTGGCAGGCCACGGTATACAGCGGCCGGCCGAGGCGCGCAGCCATGTGTTGCACGAAGCGTGTCTTGCCGCAGCCCGTCGGCCCTTTGATCAGCACAGGCAGCTGGTTGCGCCAGGCACGCTCGAACAGCGCGATCTCGTTACCCTGCGGGCGGTAGAACGGCAGCGATTCGTCGGTGGACAGTTCGTTTCGGGTCGGCATATCCATCAGCTTAGTTCCCATAGCTCAAGACGAAAGCAAGTGTGATCAGTGCGCCGGGAACGATGAGCCAGATCACGATCGCCCAGCGCCAGAGACCGCGCACCGCGCGCAGCCCCATGAACCAGTCGCCTATCAGGTGCCCCTTCAGCAAGGCCAACGCCAGCACCAGCAGCGCCGTCGACAAGCCACTCAACTGCAGACGACCGATGAGCCAGGTGACGCATGTCAGCGCGATGAGGGCAGCGTAGACCCAGGTACAGGGGCGCAGGAATCGTTTCGATGCAGCGGAGGTCATCATCGCATTACATAGACCAGAGGAAACAGTACGAGCCAGACCAGATCGACCATGTGCCAGTAACTCGCACCCGTCTCGACACCGGTGTGGTCCGCGCTGCTGTAGCCGCCCCGCTGCGCCTTGAGCGCCACCGCAGCAAGGATGACCATGCCGAGAATGACGTGCAGAAAGTGGAAGAAGGTCAGCGACAGGTAAAACATGTAAAACGTATTGGTGCGCAGGTTGATGCCCGCTTCGAAGTGGTGGGCGTACTCGGCCGATTTAACGACGAGGAAAACGGCCCCCATGGCAATCGCGGCCCAGGTCCAGCGTGCGCACAACGCATTGTCACCTTCACGCGCAGCGACCACGCCACGGACGACGAAGTAACTCGCTGTCAGCAGAGCGATCGTGTTGATTAGTGCGGCATCGCGGTTCAGTGTCGCCTGGTACTGATTGAACAGCTCGACATGGTTCATGCGCGTAAACGCATAAGCGGCGAAGAACACCGCGAACACCAGCAACTCGGCGAGGATGAATATCCAGATCGCAAGGTCACCCGGTGGATAGGCAGACGCAACCTCGTTGCTGCGCTGTCCGTCGGTATCCGTCGCGTTCACCTTACACACCCTGCAATCGGCTGGAAAAAATGCCGGCTTTGTTCCTCGGTGAACGCCGCCGGCCATCAGGAGAGCGGGTCGACCCGCAGTCGATTCTTGCGATGGCGGGCAGAGAATGCCCGCCATCTTCACGCAGGCTTACGCCCCTTCGGTTGCCGCCACGACGGCTTCAGGCTCTTTGCCGCCAACGAAGAAGCTGGCGATGTAGGTGAGCAGGCCGATCAGGAACATCACGCCGGCGACCTCACGCATCCAGTAGAACAGGGCAATCTTGTCCTGTACCACCATGAACGGCAGCGGATCCGCGCTGTAGCGCTGCAGGTAGACCTGCAGGATGCCGGCACCGGTCAGGAACAGCGTGATGAACACGATCGACACGGTCATGAGCCAGAACGACCACATCTCCAGCACCTGCGAGCGATTGCTGTTGGCGGCCTCACGACCACGCAGCATCGGCATCGCATACGAGATCATGGTCAACACGATCATCACGTAGGCGCCGTAGAACGCCATGTGACCGTGTGCAGCCGTGATCTGCGAGCCGTGGGTGTAGTAGTTGACCGGCGACAGCGTATGCAGGAAGCCCCACACACCGGCACCGAGGAACGCCATCACAGCCGTACCCAGGGCCCACAATACGGCGGCCTTGTTCGGGTGATTGCGGCGACGACGGTTCACCATGTTGAACGCGAACACGGTCATCATGAAGAACGGAATCGGCTCCAGTGCGGAGAAGATCGAGCCCCACCACTGCCAGTACTCCGGCGTACCGATCCAGTAGAAGTGGTGCCCCGTACCGATGATGCCGGTGATCAGGGTCATGGCGATGATCACGTACAGCCACTTCTCGATGACCTCGCGGTCGACACCCGTGGTCTTGATCAGCACGAACGCGAGGATCGAACCGAGGATCAGTTCCCATACACCTTCCACCCAGAGATGGACGACCCACCACCAGTAGAACTTGTCCTTGACCAGGTTGTCCGGGTTGTAGAACGCGAACAGGAACAGCAGCGCGAGACCGGTCAGGCCGATCAGCAGCACCAGGCTGACCACCGTCTTGCGACCCTTGAGGACGGTCATGCCGACGTTGAACAGGAACGCCAGGGCAACAATGACGATGCCGATCTTCGTGATCGTCGGTTGTTCGAGGAACTCACGCCCCATGGTCGGCAGCAGACTATTGCCCGTCATTTCGGCGAGGCCGGAATACGGTACCAGCAGATAACCGAGGATGGTGAGTGCACCGGCGACGAGGAAGATCCAGAACATCAGGATCGCCAGTCCCGGGCTGACCAGTTCACGCTCGGCTTCTTCGGGCACGAGGTAATAGGCTGCCCCCATGAAGCCGAACAACAGCCACACGATCAACAGGTTGGTGTGGACCATGCGGGCCACGTTGAACGGAATCTCGGGGAACAGGAAATCCCCGATCACGTATTGCAGACCGATGATCAGACCGAACAGGATCTGACCGACGAACAGGCCAATGGCTGCAATGAAGTACGGCTTGGCGACCGCTTGTGATTTGTATTGCATCTTTCGATATACCCCTTGCGCATTAGCCCTGGATGTTCGGCGGCCAATTCGCCGTATTGATCTCGGACGAGTACTTCAGGAAAGCGGCGATCGCATCCAGCTCCTCGGGTGTGAAGTTGAACTGCGGCATGCTGCGGCGTCCCGGAATGCCGTCCTTCGGGCGGCTCATGATGAAGCCCTTGATGCCGTCGGCACCCCCGAGGCGCTGATAGGCATTACCCAGCTCAGGCGCGAAATAGGCCCCTTCGCCGAGCAGCGAATGACAGCCGATGCAGTTGTTTTCCTCCCACAGCGCCTTGCCGTGAGCGACCTGCTCGGTCAGGTTCTGCCGGTTGTCGCGGTCAGGCAGTGCAGAATGCGTATCGAACGTCAAAGCCAGAAAAAGCAGTATGAAAAACGCGCTTCCACCATAAAAAATGTTGCGCGCCATGGCCTTCGTAAAAGCCTGAGACATGGCATGAACCTCCCCGGATAAAGTCACCACGTGCCGCCATTTCAATTTCGCAGCCACGACGCGACCTTGATATTGGTCAAGCAGGCACTTGCGGCATTGCTTCAGATCAAATTGGGGTGGTCTAATGAAACGCTTGTTCACTGACCGGTGAGGCACCATGCTTGCCGCCGACCTCAGAAAGGGTTTCATGTTCGCGCGCCTCAGTGACGCTCAGCTCGAGCGCGTGGCGCAGCGCGCGACACGCGTGTCGCTCGACGAGGGCGATCTGCTGTTCCACCAGAACGAGCCCGCCGAACGCTTCTACCTGCTGCTGCGCGGCCAGATCAAACTGTTCCGCATCAGCCCCAACGGCAACGAGAAGGTCATTGAGATCGTTACGCCGTGCAGCACGTTTGCCGAGGCGCTGATGTTCCTCGATCGGCCGATTTACCCGGTCGGCGCCCAAGCGCTGCAGCGTGCCGAAGTGTTGAGCGTCGACGCGATCGACTTCGCCAGGATGCTGCGCGAATCGATGGATACGTGCTTCATGCTGCTCGGCGACATGAGCCAGCGCCTGCGCGGACTGATCCGCGAAATCGACGACCTCAGCCTGAGCAGCGCCACCTGCCGTGTCGCGGCCTATGTACTGACGAAATCGCAGCCGCCACAGATGAGTTTCGACCTGCAGGTGCCCAAACAGACCCTGGCGTCGCGCCTCTCGGTCAAGCCCGAGACCTTCTCGCGTATCATTCGCGACCTGTGCAAGAAGAACCTGCTGGCGATGCGTGGCAACCACGTCGAGATCATCGATCGCGAAGGTCTGCAGCAACTCGCCAATGTGTGCGGGCAGAACGAGGTGTCATTGGCCGACACCTTCCACTATCCGTGCCGACCTGCAGACCCGATGAAATAGCTGCTCGGTCGAATTGCCCCCGCGGCGGCTGCCGCGGGGACTGCGGGCATCACATGGCCGCTGCGGGCTGCGCCTCAGCGCGGAAATCCGCCAATGCGGCGC
Organism: Gammaproteobacteria bacterium; assembly: GCA_020445205.1. GTDB lineage: Bacteria > Pseudomonadota > Gammaproteobacteria > Chromatiales > Chromatiaceae > Thiosocius. The sequence continues at coordinate 1,722 of JAGRHA010000031.1, read as the reverse complement.
GGAACCAGTCGGCGTGCTGCGCTTCGGAATCGATGACGCGCTGGTACACCTCGGCCGTGCGCTGCTCGCCTTCGGCCATGGCCTGATCACGGAAACGCGGATAGATGTCGCGGTACTCGCGTTCTTCGACGCTGATCGCCACCGACAGTGCCTTCTCGATCACACCCTCGGGATTCATGGCGATCAGGCGGTCGCAGTTGGCCTGGATGGTAGTCAGGGCATCGATTGCACGTTGCGTGTCTTCACCGCGGCTCGGTACACCGATGTCGTCGTAGAGTTCGCGCAGCCACACGGCGTGCAGTTTCTCTTCGCCGGCGACCTTGCGGAACAGGCTCGCGAGTTCGGGGCGACCGGCCTTTTCGGCCCAGCGTGCGAACTCGGGGTACATGATCTGGTTTTCGTATTCTTCGACGTCGACGAACGACTCGGCGGTCTGCTGCATGCGGCTGTCCTGCTGGGCAGCGGCGAAACACGCAAAAATCATATCCTCAGTGATCTCAGGCTGGGCCATGAATCCTCCAGATTTTCAGTCTTGATGGGTGGGTGTCTAAGCGCCGGCGAAGTCAATCCAGGTTAACCTGCACAGGCTTGACGCAGATCAGCGTAGCAACCTGACGATCGACGCCCATTTGATATTTGTCAAGGCTGAGAACGAAAAGCGAACCAGACTTGTCGTGTCCAATGCCACCAGTACCAAGGGGACACGCAACACCATGAAAACCGCAAGAAAAACACTATCGCTGCTCATCGGCCTGGCGCTCGGCGCCGGCGCCAGCAGCGGTGCTTTCGCCCAGGGCCAGCTCGAAAAGGTCATGAAAGACCGCGGCCTGACGGAGAAGGACGTGCTGGCCGCCGCCAAGACCTATGTGCCGACCGGCGGCCGCGACGAGTACCTCGCTTTCAGTTCAGGCGGCCAGAGCGGTCAGGTCATCGTTTACGGCATTCCGTCGATGCGCATCCTGAAATACATCGGTGTATTCACACCGGAACCCTGGCAGGGTTATGGCTTCGATGATGAGTCCAAGGCCGTCCTGGCACAGGGCCGCGTGCGCGGCAAAGACATCCTGTACGGCGACACCCACCACCCGGCGTTCTCCGAAACCAACGGCGAATACAACGGCAAGTACCTGTTCATCAACGATAAGGCCAACCCACGCGTCGCCGTCATCGACCTGCACGACTTCGAGACCAAACAGATCGTCGTCAACCCGGTCTACAAATCGCAGCACGGCGGTGCCTTCGTTACCGAGAATACCGAGTACGTGATCACGGCGGCCCAGTATGCCGCACCGTTCGAGAACGACTTCGTGCCGCTCGAGGAATTCAACGACAAATATCGCGGCGGCGTCACCTACTGGAAGTTCAACAGCGAAACCGGCCGCATCGAGCCGGAGAACTCGTTCACCGTCGAGGCACCGCCTTACAGCCAGGACCTCTCCGACGCGGGTAAAGGCCCGTCGCACGGCTGGTCGTTCACCAACTCGTTCTGTTCCGAGCGTTACGTCGGTGGTATCGAGCGCGGTCGTCCGCCGTTCGAGGCCGGCTGCTCGGCGAAAGACACCGACTTCCTGCACGTGATCAACTGGAAGAAGGCCGAAGAGCTGTTCAAGGCCGGCAAGACCAAGAAGGTCAATGGCGGCAACGTGCTGCCGATGGATGTCACTGCCAAAGAAGGCGTGCTGTTCCTGATCCCCGAGGTCAAGAGCCCGCACGGTGTGGACG
>JAGRHA010000278.1 GCA_020445205.1 Gammaproteobacteria bacterium | reverse complement strand
GCGAGGTACAGACCGCCGAGCAGGATCAGCAGGGCCGAGGCCTCGCCCGTCGAGCCGTTCACTCCGCCCAGGAAGAGGTCACCGGTGGCGACCTGGATGTGCTGGAACTTCTGCATGGCCAACGGCGTCGCCCCGGTGTAACCGTCAATCGCCAGTCCGGCGATCCAGTCTGCCACCGGTTCCGGCTTCATGAACGGCAGGGTCAATGTCGAGGGGATGAATTCGCTGAAGCGACCCGGTGCGAACGCCGGTGTCCAGGTGGTGATCGCGACCGGGAACGCAGCCTGGACGAACGCGCGCCCGACCAGTGCCGGGTTCATGACATTGTGACCGAGACCACCGAACAGTGCCTTGCCCAGCGCGACACCGACGAACGCGGCAACCGCGGCCATCCACAACGGCAAGCCCGGCGGCAGGGTCAATGCCAGCAACAGGCCGGTGATCACGACACTCCAGTCCCGCAGCGTGTTGCCCTTGCCCGACAGCCGCGAGAACAGACGCTCTGTGAGCATCGACACGAGCGTCGTCGTCACGATCAGGGCCAGTGCGCTGATGCCGAACTGGTATACCGCGAAGGCCGCAACGGGCAACAAGGCATACACGACATTGCGCATGATCTGGTCGACGGTCTGTGGCCGTTTGAGGTGCGGCGCGGTACGGATCTCGACGGGTTGTTTGCTGAACATGCTCACCTCACTCCGTACTCACCGGGCGTTCACGATTGATTGCCTTGGCGATACGGAAGTACTGCGTCAGCGGGATGTTCGACGGGCAGACATACGCACAGCAGCCACATTCGAAACACTGGTTCAGATGGAAATCGCTTTCCATGCGTGCGTAGTCACGCTTCTGCGCGAGCTGGCCGAGCATCGACGGATTCAGATGCATTGGACAAGCCTCGACACAACGCGAGCACTTGATACACGGAAAGACGAAACGCGCCTGCTGATCCTGGTCACCACGCGCATAGACGACGATGCCCGACACACCTTTGGTCACAGGCACGTCGAGCGACGCCACCGTCATGCCCATCATGGGTCCACCGAGAATGACTTCATTGGCATCACCGTCCACGCCGTCCTGTTCGAGCACGAAACTCACCGGCGTGCCGATCGGCACCAGATAGTTGCCGGGCTTGCCGACGCCAGGCCCGGATACCGTCACCACGCGCTCGATGAGTCCCCTGCCGCTGGGCAGCAGATCGCCGATCTGTGCCAGGGTGCCGACGTTGTACACCGCGACCCCAAGGTCGACCGGCAAGCCACCTTCGGGGATCTGCTGGTCGAGCAGGCTCTCGATCAGCATCTTTTCGGCACCTTGCGGATACTTGGCCGCAATCGCCTGCACCCGGATGACGGGATCGTCGGCCAACCGCGTGGCGATGGCGGCAACCGCATCGGGCTTGTTGTCCTCGATCCCGATCAACGCACGTTCGGCACCCGTCGCACGCAGCACGATGCGGATGCCACGCAGCAGCGCGTCGGTCTGCTCGAGCATCACGCGATGATCACAGGTCAGGTACGGCTCGCATTCGCAACCGTTGACCAGCAGCGTGTGAATGCGCTTGCCCTCGGGGGCGCGCAGCTTGACGTGGCTCGGGAACGCCGCACCACCGAGACCGACGAGACCGGCGTCCTTGACCGCGTCGACGATGGCCTGCGGCGTCAGGCGCATCACATCGACCTCGTCCTGGTACAGCACCTCCTGGCTCGCCGCCTCGTACACATCGATCACGATGGCCGGCGCCCGCGGGCCCTCGGCGGTCGGCCACAGCTCGATGGCCTTCACCCTGCCCGTGGCCGGCGCATGCATCGGTACCGACACGTGGCCTTCGGCGCGTGCAATCGGCTCGCCACGCACGACCTCCTGACCGACAGCGACCAATGGCACTGCCGGCGCACCCTTGTGCTGCGCCAGCGGCACGACCATGAGCGGCGCGAATGGCAGCCGGCGGATCGCCAGCCCCGCGGTCAGCTCCTTGTGCTCGACGGGGAAGATGCCACCGTGCGAGAACGTCTTGTGACGCCTGAAAAGACTCAGAAAGCTCATCGCTACAGCTCGCTTACTGGTACTTCTCCGCACGTTTCATGAGCTTGTCGACATCCTTTTCGCCCGCGTTCCACGGCGTACCCGGATGCAGACAGCCCGCGGTGCACTTTTCCGCTGCCTTGACGATGTCCTTGAATGGCGCACCTTTCGGATCGATCACCACGGCCTGCTTCTGCTCGTTGTACTTGAACACCTTGGGCGCGATCTCGGTGCACTCGTCACACGCAGTGCACTCCGGCGACTCGACCCACGCCGGCTCGTAGTCCCAGGGCAGATTCGCTGCCGGTGCGTTGCCTGCGGCGACCTGTCCCGTCGCAGCGGGTGCGGCCAGCGCACCCAGGGCCGAGACATCACCACCGTTGGCCAGCGCCAACAACCCTGCCGTGAGCGACTGCGCCATCTCGGCCTTGGCCTCGGCACGTACCTGATCGAGATCGACGAGTCTGTCGACACCGACCAGCGACTTGAGCTGCCGCCAGAAGTCGCGGCGTTCTTCGGTCGAGGTCACCAGCTCCTGTGCGACGAGCACACGGACCAGGCGGTTCTTCGAATCGGTCGCCCAGATGTACGGGTACTTGCCTTCACGATCGTCGTCATCGAGATCGATGAACTCGGCCAACGGCCGCATGTCGTCGTTCCAGGTTTCGGGCGGCGCCTTGCGGAAGTGCTTGCGGAAGCGTCCTTCGGTCAGCGCGAAGTCGGCGAACGTCAGCGGCACGTCGAGGCTGCCCTGTTTGCCGTCGTCCTGTTGGTAGTTCAACGTGTACTCGGGCCAGTCGTCTTCGAGCGCCGGGTTGCCTTCGATCGAGCAGCACTCCTCGAACGTCACACCGGCATCGGGGTCGAAGCGGAAGAGCGGATAGCCACGCGACTCGACCACGAGCTTGGACTGGTGCTCGGACATGTCGTCGCCGACACCGTGCTCCGGCTGACACACGGCGTAGATGTTGAACAACGCCGGGCGGCGGCTATTGAGACCGTCGATGTAGCCTTCGAGCAGATGCGTGATGTGGGCCATCGAGCTCTGCAGCACGAACGAGGTGCGATGCGCCATGCCGATGAGCCCCATCTCCTTGCGGATCTCGGTCTTGCCTTTCCATGCCTTGCCGTAGGGTGACATGTCGGCGACCTGGCCGACGAAGCCCGACGTACAGGCCTGGCCCCCGGTGTTCGAGTACACCTGGGTATCGAGTACGAGTACCTTGATCGGCATACCCGATGCGAGCGCACGCGACAGGTTTTGGAAGCCGATGTCGTACATTGCGCCGTCACCGCCGACGCTGACCACGGGCGGGCACAGACGCCACTCCTCGTCACTGAACTGCTTCCAGTTGAAGTGCGTGAAGAACTCGTCGTGCTCTTGCGGAACATACTTGCCATCCAGCTCGAGCTTGACCTGACGCACGGCCTTGAAACCGTCGGCCATCTTGCGCATATGGCCTTCGAAGATGCCCATGGCGACCGATGGCGAATCCTGGAACAGGTGACTCGTCCAAGGGAATGGGTACGGATTGAACGGGAAGGTCGAGCCCCACACCGAGGTACAACCGGTCGCGTTGATGATGCCCATCTCGGCACGGCCCTTGCCGGTCTTGCCGTCCGTGTACTGCCACTTCAGGTAGCGCAGTTTCTCCAGCAGCTGCGTGACCCAACGCAGCCATTTCTGGTCCACGGGCTGTGCGCTGTCGGCCAGCGAGCCGGACAGGTCGGCCAGCGTGAGATCGCTGTCCTGGTGGCTGTTCACGGCCTCGTCGATCTTGTGCAGATTCGACAGGTCCATGCCCTCGGCCAGCTTGAGCCGCACATGGGTTTCGAGACGGTTGATGAGGTCATCGAGCTCGGCCAGGTGACGCTGCACGCGCGGCTGCATCAGCGCTGTCACAGTACCCGTGAACAGGTGGATGACGGTCTTCTCACCACAGCCCATGCACGCGCCATCGCCCGACAGCATCGACTGGTAGTTGCTCTTGTCGAGCAACAGGGTTTCCAGCGCCCCGACCTTTTCCTCGAGATCATCGATGCGGATGAAGTCCGGGTCGGTGGTCGGCAGGTCGAGCCAGAAATCCCAGTCGCGACGCAGCTGCTCGATCGCCTCGGGTGTCTGCTTCTCGGCCACGAGCGCTTGGTCGTCACACACCTCGATGCATTCCATGCAGCCTTTGCAGGTGTACGGATTGACCGTGATCGCGAACAGCCCACCGCTACCCTTGGTTTTCTTCTCGCGGTTGCTCCAGTACGGCTTGGTGATACTGAAAGCGAAGTCGCCGAGTTCCGCGGCGAACAGGCCAAACTCCTGCTCGAGCACCTTTTTCGCATCGCCTTCGAGTTCGCTCTCGGCGAGATGCTCGAGGATCGCCTGATCCATCAGGGTTGCGACATCGGCTGCCTCGCCCTTTGCCTCGATCAGTGCGCGCAGGCGTTTCTCCACACCGCGCGACTCACGGCGCAGATGCATGGTCGGCCGGCCGCTGGTCTCGATGCGCAGGATCGCTGCACTGAACACGTCACTGATGGTGTTGACCAGTCCCGGGATCGCACTGTCGGGACACACGGTGTAGCAGTTGCCACACGCGGTGCAGTTCTCGGCGACGAACTTCGGGTACTCGAAACGGATCTGCGTCATGTCGCGGAACACGCCGGTCGAGGCCGGGATCAACGACAGCGCCTGATACGGATCGGCCAGATTGTTGCTGCCGCGTCCGCTGTTATAGAACGCGCCGGTCTGCTCCCAGAAGCGGTGGATGTCCGATACGCCACCATCGGCCTCGGGCAGATGCTTGAGCATTACGGGTAACGAAAGCGCCTTGCGTTTCTCGGTGGATCGCGTACCCACGACCTTGTCGGTGATCTCACGCACCTCGTCGAAGCCACGTCGCACGACGCGCAGGTTGTCCTGCACGACACGTTCGCCCTTACCGCCAAACTTGTCGCGCAGCTGACGTTCGATCGCATCGAACAGACCCTGCTCATCAAGTCCTGCACGCGCCATGAGCGGCGATGCGGCGAAGAACGCACCCTGGAAGGCGTTACCCTGCATACGGAACTGCAGCTCGGCGCTCGACGCCTCCTCGCGAGCGATCTTGAAGCCGTCGACATAGAACACGTGGATATCATGCTCGACGATGAAGCGTTGCGCCGGCAGCGGGATTCGCGCCCAGACGTCCTGCGGATCGTCATACTCCGATTGCAGGATGAACACCCCACCCTGCTTCAGGCCCGACACCGGGTTCGAATGCGTGAACACGTTCGGATCCGGCGACATGACGACGTCGACGTAGGTGTACTCACAGTTCAGGCGGATCGGCTCGGGTGCGGCCGAGAGGAAGTAGGTCGTCGGCTGGCCCTTTTTCTCGGATCCGTATTTCGGGTTGGCACGAATGTCGAAGCCGAGCAGCTCGTACATCGTCATCGCGAGGTTCTTGCCCGTCGTGACCGCACCCCAGCCACCAACCGAGTGCATGCGTACCGTGATCGCGCCTTGCGGCAACAGGTCGGGATTCTCGCTGCCCTTGAGCGCGAGTCCCTTGATACGCGGATAGGCGTCGAGCGTACGCTGGATGCGGATCTCGTCTTTGGGATCGGTCGGTTCGCGCACGAAGTCGACACCGAGGTAGTAGAACTTCTGCTGCGCACCACCGGGCAACATGTTCTCAAATGCGGCGATCAGCCCCTCGGGCTGCAGATCGCGCGATCCCAGACCATAGGCGGCCGAGTACAGCCGTGGCATGTCGCTCGCGGTGAAACTCGCATACTGTGGGTACGGCCGGTCGGCGCCGTTGGCGGCGACCGCGTTCTCCAGGCACTTGGTCAGCGCCGCGCGCGTCTCGCGCATGATCGGCAGGTCTTCGGCGAGCGGCTGGTCGGTGCGCTCGAGCACGGCAACGCCCTTCTTGCCCTTGAGCAGCTTGCCCATGAGGTCGCCAGGGAACGGGCGGAACATGGTCACGTCGACCACGCCGAGCTTGAGCTTGCGCGTCTCTCGCAGGTAATCGACGACGGCCTGCGCCTGCACGATCATGCTGCCCTGGCCGACGATCACGTACTCCGCATCCTCGACCTTGTAGGTGCCGACGCGATGATAGCGACGCCCGGTCAGTCCGTAGTACTCGTCCATGACCTGGTCGGCGAGTTCCGAGATGTGCTCGAAGAAGTACGGACGCTGTGCGGCGACTGCCTGCATGTAGGCATCCTGGTTCTGTACCGAACCCGACAGCATCGGATTGTCGACGTCCCATATCTCGGGCACGCGACGGCGCTTGTCGCCGTAGACGAGTTTCTGCGCTGGTGTCGGGCTGTCGATGATGTCGTCGGGACGGCCAAGAAACTCCTCGATCAGTTCGCGTTCGGGGACCTGCAAGGGTTCGATCAGATGCGTCGTCAGGAAACCGTCCTGGCCGACCGCCGCCGGCGTCAGCGACATTTCAGCGATCTTGCGTCCGATCAGGTTGAGGTCGGCTGCACCCTGTGCATTGTTGGCGAACACCTGGAAGAAGCCCGTGTCGTCGATGCAGTGATAATCATCGTGGCCGCAGTGCACGTTGAGCGAGGCCTTGGTGATTGCGCGACTGCCGATGTTGAGCACATACGGCAGTCGCTTACCGACCGCCGCGTACAGCGATTCGTGCATGAACGCGACACCCTGCGCCGAGGAGAAGTTGGTCGCGCGCAGGCCAGTCATCGACATACCCGCGGTGACGGCCGCGGCCGCGTGCTCCGATTCCGGTTCAACGAAGATCAGCGGCTTGCCGGAGATGTTGACGTGCCCTTTCGCCGTCTCTTCGGCCCAATACTCGCCCATCTGGGTCGACGGCGTGATCGGGTACGCACCCGCCGCGTCCGACGCCTCACGTTCGCACATGATCACGGCACTGTTGCCGTCCATCGCCATGCGTACGCCGGGGTACTTGAACTGCCTGTCGTCTTTCTTCTTGCCGAACATGGTGTTTTCCTCAACTCACTGTGTCGCCACGCTCAGCCCACGGGCAGCGCGGTCTTTCTAATCACTTGTTTCGCATCACGGCCCTTGCTGATGCGGCCATCGGGTTCGAGCCACACGATCGCGCCCGTCGGGCAGCGTTCGATCGCCACCTTCGAGGCAAGCCGGTTCTTGCGGTAATCGATGATCGCGAGATTGCCCGTGATCGTGATGAGCCCTTCGGGCGAATCGACGGAACAGCGCTCGCACGCGGTGCAGATGACTTCGCACTGTGTCTCGGCCTGGTCACCGAACTCGCGGTTGCGGCACGCCACCCACAGGCGATGGCTCACGGGATGGATCTCGAACAAATCTTTCGGACAGACGTCGACGCAATCGCCACACGCGGTGCATTTTTCGGTGTCGACGACGGGCAATCCGTGCTTGTCCATGTGAATCGCATCAAACGTGCACACCGTTGCGCAGTCGCCCATGCCGAGGCAGCCCCAGGCGCAGCCCTTACCGCCTCCCGAAACGAGATGTGCCGCACGACAACTCTTCATGCCGTCGTACGACGCGCGGATGTGGGCCACGTGCGCGCCACCTGCACACGCCAGGCGCGCGACACGTTTTTCGTGCTTGCCGAGTTCGACGCCGAGGAAGTCGGCGATGACCTTGTTGGTGTCCTTTGAATTGACTGTGCAAAGCCCGGGATCCACCTCGCCCTTCACCAGCTTTTCGGCAAAGGGTCGGCAGCCCGGCGTGCCGCAGGCGCCGCAATTGGCTTTCGGCAGCAGATCCTCGACCTCGTCGATACGCGGATCTTCGAACACGAACAGCCAGCGATTGGCGACGACGAGGACGGTGGCGAGAAAGATCCCGAGCAGGGACATGAACGCGACCGCTACGCCGACGAACTGCAACGAACTCACTCTCAAAACCTCTCGAGTAAGCCCGGCCGAAACCGGAGATTGTCAGTTGTACGGCTTGTGGCCGCTTTGAACACCGCCGACCAAGGTGTGGTTGGCGGCGTTCGGTCGGGTATGCAACCCGACTATTTCCCAGGAGGCACCATGGGTGATGGGCCCCAATTTCTGTCGATGCGCACTAGTTTAGGGAGCGCTAATGAAAAGCAAACGCGGCGACGCTCAATGCTCGGTATTGAGAATTCAATAATGCCACTGAAAATTTGTGCATCGCACCAAAATAAAGCCGCCATTTTTCGCAATTACATATGGTTTTTCTGATACTTATATGGCTTTCTTTAACTAGGCTGAGAGATTTAGGCAGGCGAAGACGCCAAGCGCCAAGCCTCTGAACGAACACGATTTTGTTTGATTCGGGTCAAGATTGCGGGGACTGCACACGCGGTGCTTTGGGGGCTGCATAGAGAGCCCACTGCTGCCAGCTGGCGCGCGTACCGACCGCGCAAAAGGGGTCAGCACCCTTTGTTGCGATCCGCAGCAGCAAAGGGGCAGAAAAATAGGGAATGCAAGAAAAGGAAAGAAAGGGTACTGACCCCTTTTTCATGAATTTGGCCGATAGACCTCGTTGATGGCCACCTGTGGCGGCGCGACGGCGATGTCTTGCAGCATCGCTCCCACCCTTTCACGAATGGAGTCGCCGGCCGATGTCGCCGCCCCGCGCGTTTCCCAGAGCGTGACAGAAGAGTAGGTGCACTCATCCTGCGACACCATGTAGGTTGCACTAACGAAACCCGGCAGCGTCTTCGTAAACGTGTACAACTCGTCTGCCATCGCTTCGATGGCGGAGCGCTTTTCCGGTGTTGATTGAAATGAAAAGACACGTGCATACATGCCCGGCACCTCCGTCATTCGTTTCTATTCCGTGATGATTGGGTACTCCTGACTGCTTCACCGAAGGTCGCCAACGTCGGTACTCTTGGCACCGCTGTGTGATGACCCATTGCAACTATAGTGGGCGATATCGGGGGGGTGCGAATCGCCGCGAGCGACCGCCGGTACGACATCCCGCTTCTCCTTGTGTCCGCAACGGCGATGCGTTTCTGCGTCACGCCGAGTCTCACCGCCGCAGGTCAGCAAACAGCCCAAAACGCCAATCGCTCATTGCAACGACCATGGTCACGCCGTGTCGTTGTTCGAGCGGGAGTCCCGCATCATCGTCATTGAGTTCATCGAATTCGCGTGCCAGACGCTCCATCTTCTTCTGCAGCATGGCGTTCGACTTGTGCGACAACATGCCGTTGACCACGAGCAGGCGCTCATTCTGCCGATCGAAACGTGAATCGAAGAAGTCGTCCTGCAGTCGACCATGGAACAGCTGCTGTATAGGGCCGTTCTCGCGCCAATGGAAATTCGCCGAGATCAGCAGCTTGATGCGATTGCCGGGAAGCAGATCGATGATCTTCAGGCGGTCGAGTCGCGCGAGGCAACGGATGGCCTCGGTTTCCTTGATCGTGAAGTGCTGCAGAATTTCCGCCAAGGTCCAGCGATTGAGCGCGCACACCGTGACGAGCAGCAGCACGCGATCACCCGCAATCTCGTCTTCTTGTTCGCGCGTGAGCTGCGTAATGTTCTGCGCGCGCTGATTCATGAGCTGAACCAGGTCTGATATCTCCATTCCGACGAGCTGACACGCCTGCTCGAGGCGCATGATCGACAGATTTCGCTCGGCGAACAGGCGTTTCACGCTGGCCTCGGACAGCTCCCATACGGCGGCCACGTGCGCGTAAGTCTTCTTGTGTGCCTTCAGCGCGAACTTCAGGGTATCGACCAGTTGCTGTGTCTGCGGCATATCGGTTTCGGCGGCTCATCCAAATGGTATTGGATAATGATACCGAAAGCGCTGTTCCCTGCGACATTTTCCACAAACATTGCAGCAGTCACGACCATTGATGACGCTTGAGGCGACCCCGCGATCCGCCGGCAAGATTCCGGATGGCGCGGATTCCAACCACTCAAGACAAGGACATCAACGTGAACATGTCATTTCCCACCCTGTTGCGCGCCACCGTGTTCGGCCTCGGCGCGTGGGTCCTGAGCAGTGCATCACAGGCGGCCGGCCTGCTGACGCCGAGCGACGGTAGCCTTCCGCCGCTGTCGATCAGGGATCACCGTGTCGAGGTCATCATCGAAGACGGCTACGCGACCACCACGGTAGAGCAAGTCTTCCACAATCCACACGCACGCGACCTCGAAGCACACTACAGCTTCCCTGTGCCTGAGAAAGGCGCAGTCGGGGAGTTCACGCTGTGGATCGACGGCAACCCCGTTGTCGGCGAAGTCCTCGAAAAACAGCGTGCGCGACAGATCTACGAGGACGAGAAAACCGCTGGTCGTGACGCCGGCATCACGGAACAGGACGCGTACCGTACGTTCGACATCTTCGTCAGCCCGGTGCGCGCAAACACCGACACGCGCATCAAGCTCGTTTACGTGCAGCCGGCACACGTGGATACGGGCATCGGCCGCTACGTCTATCCGCTCGAGGAAGGCGGCGTAGACGAGGTGAAACTCGCGTTCTGGACAGCGAACGAAGCGGTGACAGGCACATTCAGTTTCGATCTGCGACTACGCTCGTCCTACCCGGTTGATGCCGTGCGCATGCCTGGCCTGCCCGGAGCGATCGTCACCCAGGTCAGCGACGGCGAATGGCATATCCAGCTCACGAGCAACGCGGCCAACGGCCCCGCACCCGCCAACGCCGAACCACAGCCCGCGCTTGCCGCCCCAGCCACTGCGTCCGCGTTCCCGGCGTCTGCCGGCACGCCTGCCTATCAGCTCGACAAGGACCTCGTCGTCTACTGGCGCCACCGTGCCGGCCTGCCTGGAAGCGTTGATCTCGTTACCCACAAGCCAAGCGCCGAAGGCCGCGGCACCTTCATGCTCAGCGTCACGCCGGGCGAGGATCTCAAGCCGATCAGTGAGGGACGCGACTGGGTGTTCGTGCTCGATATCTCCGGATCGATGTCGGGCAAGTACGCCACGCTCGCGGACGGTGTGCAACGCGCACTCAAGAAGCTGCGCCCGGAGGACCGCTTCCGCATCGTCGTGTTCGACAACCGCGCCAACGAGCTGACCGGTGGATTCGTAACGGCGACTGCGGAACACGTCACCCACTACAGCGTGGCGGTCGCCAACATCGGCCCTGGTGGCGGAACCGATCTGTACGATGGCCTCAAGCTCGGTCTGAAGTCGCTGGATCCCGACCGCAGCAGCGGTATCGTGCTGGTCACTGACGGCGTTGCGAATGTCGGCGAAACAGCACAGAAGAAGTTCATCGAACTCATCCGACAGAAGGACGTGCGTCTGTTCACCCTGGTCATGGGCAACAGTGCCAATCGCCCCTTGCTGGAGACGCTGACCCGCGAGTCCGGTGGTTTCGCAATCAGCGTGTCGAACAGCGACGACATCGTCGGCCAGCTGCTGACGGCGACAGCAAAGCTCACACACGCAGCGCTGCACGGCGTCAACGTAACGATCGACGGCATCAAGACAGCCGACGTGTTACCGCAGACCATCAGCAGTCTGTACCGCGGCCAGCAACTGGTGATGTTCGGGCACTACTGGGGTGATGGCATGGCCGACGTGACGCTGGTTGGCAAGGTATCTGGCGAGCACAAGCAGTACCACACGCGGTTTGCATTCCCCGCCTTCAGCACGAGCAACCCGGAAATCGAACGCCTGTGGGCTTTCGCCAGTATCGAGGAGCTGAACCAACAAACAGCTGACTTCGGCGAGAAGCCGGACATCCGGCAGGCAGTCGTCGACATCGCGACAGAACACGGCCTGGTCACCGACTACACCTCCATGCTCGTGGTCTCCGATGAGATCTTTGCCAAGCACGGGATCGAGCGCAGCAATCGCGCGCGCGTCGCCAACGAACAGGCCGCGCGACAACAGCGGGCGCAAGCACCGGTGCAGTCACGGCGCGTCGACACCCAGCAGCCGATGTACAACGGCACCCGCGCAACGCACGGTGGCGGTCGTTTCGGCCCGCTCGCCCTGCTGATGTTGCTGCCGCTGCTCTGGCTGGCACGACTGCCGGCGCTCAAGGCCTGATGCCGGAGGCGACAATGCACGTCAGTACGCACAACGCGACGATCACCCCGAAGCTGACGTGCGCTCTGGCCGGGCTGATGGTGGTCCTGTTCATCGCCGTCGGCCCGGCACCCGCCCCTCTGATCTACGACCGCAGTGCGGTACTCGACGGAGAGTGGTGGCGCCTGCTGACGGCGCATCTGGTACACAGCGATACCGCGCATCTCGCATGGAACGTCGCCGGGCTGCTGATCCTCGGGGCACTGCTCGAACGCGTGAGCCGGCCCGCCCTGATCACATCGCTGCTCTCGGGATTACTGGCGGTGGACTTCACGCTCTGGGGCGCACTGCCACAAATGCACTACTACTGCGGACTTTCCGGCGTGTTGAACGCCATCCTGCCGCCGCTGCTGGCAGCAAGCTGGGTGCAGACGCGCTCGCCGTTCGTACCCTTGGTCGCGCTGGTGACGCTGTCGAAGATCGCCATTGAGTTGGCCATGGGACAAGCGATCTTCACCGACACGGCCTGGGGCAGCGTGCCGCTCGCGCACTTCGCCGGCTGGGTCGGCGGTGTTGCGGTGCTGGAATTCGGTGTGTGTCGGGTTGGATTGGCTGGCGCCGGCAAGACAATGACCGCCGCACATCCTCGGCGGCGGGCTACGCAGCCCCGTCACGGGTAAGCGGAAAACCGCGCACAGGCCAAAGCGGCGGCCACCGTGTTCGCTTTTCGGCATGCGACCGCAACGTGCTCAAGCTATCGACACGGCATCCATGCGCGGCGTCCGATAGGTTGATCAGCACGTGGTGTGGACATAGGGTTAGGACATCACGTGCCACGCCTGCACACCCTGCGTTGCTGCCGCGACCCGAGCGCGAGCCGCCGGCGCCGGCTCTTTGTATGGTCGCTCACGCCCATACCTCAAGGGGACCTGCTGCGACACCGCCAGCAGCCACCCGGCGCGCGTACTACCCAAGCCGCCTGCGCTGAGCCCGGCACATAAAAAAACCCCCGCCGGTTGGCGGGGGTTATCGTTTCAACGGTCCGACCTACTTGCGAGGCGGAGCGTCGTTACTTGCGCTGACGATGTCAGTGACGCTTCGAAAGGCGTACACCAACGAGGCCCAGGCCAAGCAGCATCAGCGTGGCGGGCACTGGCACAGTCGTGTTCT
>JAGRHA010000277.1 GCA_020445205.1 Gammaproteobacteria bacterium | reverse complement strand
GACCGAGGTCGCTTTCCTCGATCCGGAACCCTTGTTGGCACAGACCGTGACCGATGAACCCAAGCGGGTGGCGCAGGAAGCCAAGGCCATGCTGCAGCGTGTCGTGGCGAAGCTCGAGCAGTAGGCGCCGACGCTCACGCGAGCGATCTCCGTAAACGAGGAAGGCCCGCTTTGGCGGGCCTTCGTTTGACATCTGATGGCGCGTGCGTTCAGTGCGCTTTCTTGACCTCTTCGAAAGGGTCGGTTTCGGATTCCTGCGGTTCGACATGGTGGTCGCGCGGGCTCCACATGCCATGGCAGCGGTCCGCTTCGACGCCCTGTATGGTCAGCATCGCCCACAGCGCGGCAACCCCCCACATTGCGATGCCGAGGCCGACCGTGTACCAGCTGATGCCGGGCTCGGCCGTCGGTCCGCCAAGGAATCCGTAGATCACGCTGACCACACCGAACAACCAGAAAACCGTGACGGGTGCCGCGCAGTTGGTGCCGCAGCCGAAGCGGCAGGCGCCGACGGGCGGCATCAGTGCCGATGTCAAATATCTCTTAGCCATGTCTCGATCCACCCCTGAATGGTTTTTTTATGTTTGTCATTGGATTAGTACCACGCAAGGTGGGATGCGGCAACACAAAACCATTGAGGAAATCGATGCGGGCACAGGCAACCGGCGGCAAACGCCGGGGGCGGGTGCCAAGTGGGTGCCTTCAGGCGGCGATGTCACCCGGCACGTGGGGTCTGATCACGTCGACCATCTCGCGGTGCAGGCGCACGCCCGCGGCAATCACATTGCCGGTTTCGAGGTGCCGGCTGCCGCCACGGATGTCGCTGACCACGCCACCGGCTTCCTGTACGAGCAGGGCGCCCGCGGCGAAGTCCCATGCCGAGAGGCCGAGTTCCCAGAAGCCGTCGAGCCGCCCTGCCGCGACATAGGCGAAATCGAGCGCCGCCGAGCCGGGCCGGCGAATGCCCGCCGATTCCTTGGCCAGGTCCTTGAGCATCGCGAGATAGGCATCCATGTAGCGCTGGTTGCGATAGGGGATGCCGGTGCCGAGCAGGGCGCCTTTGAACCCCTTCTGTTCGCTGACACGCAGGCGACGGTCGTTGAGCAGGGCGCCGGCGCCACGCGCCGCGGTATACATCTCGTCACGCAGCGGATCGTAGACCACGGCATTTTCCAGTTTGCCGCGATGCGAAAGCGCGATCGAGATCGAGAACTGCGGGAAACCGTGCAGGTAATTGGTCGTACCGTCGAGCGGGTCGATGATCCACAGAAACTCGTCTTTGCCGTGGCTGCCGCTTTCTTCGGCGAGAATCGCGTGTCCCGGATAGGCCTTGCGAATCACGCCGATGATCGCCTGTTCGGCGTTGCGGTCGACTTCACTGACGAAGTCGTTGGATTGCTTCTCGGAAACCGTGAGCGTGTCGGCTCGGCCGAACGAACGCATGATGATGCTGCCGGCCTGGCGCGCTGCGCGGACGGCGATGGTGGTAGTCGGATTCATGGCGCGCGAGAATACGGGAAACCTCGCGGATCCGGAAGTGAATCGGACGATCGGAACGCAATTAGGCCGTCTGCGCGTGCCGCCGGTACGCTGGTAAGCTCCGTCGATGCAGCAAAATATCCGAATCGTGATGGTGCAGACGTCGCACCCCGGCAACATCGGCGCCGCGGCGCGCGCCATGAAGAATATGTGCCAGCAACAGCTGGTCCTCGTGGCGCCGCGCACTTTCCCCAGTGAAGAAGCCACGGCGCGGGCGTCCGGTGCCAATGATCTGCTGGATTCCGCACAGGTCGTCGACAGCCTCGCCGAAGCGGTCGCCGACTGTCGCATCGTGGTCGGTGCCAGTGCCCGTCTGCGTACCGTGAGCTGGCCGCAGCTCACGCCGCGCGCGGCGGCACAGCTGGCGCATGTCGAAGCCGTCGATGCGCCCGTCGCGTTCGTGTTCGGCCGCGAGAGTTCCGGCCTGAGCAATGACGAGCTCGACCTGTGCACGCACCTGATGCACATCCCGACCAATCCCGACTTCAGTTCGCTGAACGTGGCGATGGCCATCCAGGTCGTCGTCTACGAACTCATGGTGCTGCAGGCCGCGCCGATGCCGGCGACAACCGAGGCGCCGGCATACGCCAGCAATGCGCAGATGGAGGGCTTCTTCGCCCACCTCGGGCAGGCACTCGAAGACATCGGTTTCGCCGATGAGCGGCGCTCGGAGAAGCTGATGCGTCGCTTGCGCCGCCTGTTTCATCGTGCGGCACCGGAGACGGACGAGCTGAATATCCTGCGCGGTATTCTCAGTGCGGCGCAGGGGCGCAAGTCGATGCGCCGCCGCTGAGCGTCGCGTCGGCACGGTGGCTGGCGCAAGCGACTGGTCGCTGCGCGGCGAAGCGAGTAGAGTCGTTTTATTGTCTGAATAGTTCCTGGAATTCCCAATGTTCGACCAGATTCGCGAGGACGTGCGGGTCGTCTTCGATCGCGATCCGGCGGCACGCAGCACGCTGGAGATTCTGACTGCCTACCCGGGTCTGCACGCTGTCTTGTTCCATCGCATGTCGCACTGGCTCTGGCTCGCCGACGCCAAGTGGTTGGCACGTATGGTCTCGCACATCGCGCGCTGGCTGACCGGCATCGAGATCCACCCGGGCGCGGTGATCGGGCGGCGTTTCTTCATCGACCACGGCATGGGCGTGGTGATCGGTGAAACGGCCGTGATCGGAGATGATTGCACGCTGTATCACGGCGTCACCCTGGGTGGCACGACGTGGCAGAAGGGCAAGCGACACCCGACACTGGCGAACGACGTCGTCGTCGGTGCCGGCGCCAAGGTGCTCGGGCCGATCAAGATCGGCAGCGGCGCGCGTATCGGCTCGAATGCAGTCGTGCTGCGCGATGTGCCCGACGCCGCGACCGTGGTCGGCGTCCCGGGGCGCCTGATCGAACGCAAAGCCGATGCCGTAGACACGGAGCATCGCGAGAAAATGGCCAGCAAGATGGGCTTCGACGCCTATGGCGCGACGGCCGATGCGCCTGACCCCGTGGCCCATGCGATCAACTGCATGCTGGATCATGTGCATGTAATTGAGACGAAAATGCAGCGAATGTGCGAGGTCATGCGCGAAATGGGCTTCGAGCCCGGTGAAGACGATCTGCCCGAACTGGGTTCCTGCGAGATCATCTCGACAGCCGAAGAGCTGCGCAGGATGCAGCTCGAAGATGACGATAAAGGCACGTCCTGAACAGGTGAATTCAACCCGGTCGAATTCTTGACTAATTTACTCGGCAATGTATATTCCGCGTCAACGTTGATGGCGGAGTGTTACGGGTGAGGCTGACGACAAAAGGCCGTTATGCGGTCACTGCAATGTTGGACCTGGCGTTGCACCATGGCGGCGGGCCGATCACCTTGGCCGATATTGCGCAGCGGCAAGGCATTTCGCTGTCTTACCTCGAGCAGTTGTTCGCGCGCTTGCGCAAGCGTCACCTGGTCTCCAGCGTACGCGGGCCGGGCGGTGGCTACACCCTCGGACGCGGTGCAAACGACATATTCGTGGCGCAGGTGATCTCGGCTGTCGATGAGAATGTCGACACCACACGCTGCGGCGGAGCGCACAACTGCCAGGACAATCAGCAGTGCCTCACGCACGACCTGTGGCAGGACCTCAGCAACCGCATCTACGATTATCTCAACCAGATCAGTCTGCAGGACCTGATGAACCGCCGCGGCGTGCAGGAGGTTGCGGAGCGCCAGGAGAACGGCGAATCCCGTACGTCGGTGTCGCTCGGCGATCTGGGTGCGAAAACCGCCGGCGCCTGACGGGCGGACTGATTTCGAAACGAACGAAGCAAGCAGTTTCCGGAGCGCTTCATGAAACTACCCATCTATATGGATTACTCCGCGACCACGCCCGTCGATCCGCGTGTCGCCGAGAAAATGTGTGACTGCCTCACGATGGACGGCAGCTTCGGCAATCCGGCTTCGCGCTCGCACCCGTTCGGTTGGCAGGCTGAGAAACTCGTCGACGAGGCGCGCGCAAACGTAGCGGCACTCGTCGGTGCCGATCCGAAGGAAATCGTGTGGACCTCGGGCGCAACCGAGTCCGACAACCTCGCGATCAAGGGCGCGGCGCATTTCTACCAGAAGCAGGGCAAGCACATCATCACGGTCAAGACCGAGCACAAGGCGGTGCTCGACACCTGCCGTCAGCTCGAGCGCGAGGGATTCGAGGTCACGTATCTCGATGTGCTGCCCAGTGGTCTTCTCGACCTCGCCGCGTTCGAAGCGGCGATCCGGCCCGATACCGTCCTCGCTTCGGTCATGCACGTGAACAACGAGATCGGCGTGATTCAGGATATCGCCGCGATCGGCGCGATCTGCCGTGAACGCAAGGTGATCTTCCACGTCGACGGCGCGCAGAGTGCCGGCAAGGTGCCGATCAACCTCGCGGAGCTGCCGGTCGACCTGATGAGTTTCAGTGCGCACAAGATCTACGGGCCCAAGGGGATCGGCGCCCTGTATGTGCAGCGCAAGCCGCGCATCCGCCTCGAGGCGCAGATGCACGGTGGTGGCCACGAGCGCGGCCTGCGGTCCGGTACGCTGGCGACGCACCAGATCGTCGGCATGGGCGAGGCCTTCCGCATCGCGCGCGAGGAGATGGCGGCGGAAAACGAACGTATTCGTTCTTTGCGCGACAAACTTTTTGACGGTTTGAAGGACATGGAAGAGGTCTACCTGAATGGCGACTTCGACCACCGGATCGCCGGCAACCTGAATATCAGCTTCAACTTCGTCGAGGGCGAGAGCCTGATGATGGCGCTCAAGGACATGGCGGTCTCTTCGGGTTCGGCCTGTACCTCGTCGAGTCTGGAACCCAGCTATGTGCTGCGTGCGATCGGCCGTCCGGACGAACTGGCCCACAGCTCGCTGCGTTTCACGCTGGGCCGTTTCACGACCGAGGCTGAAATCGACCACGTGCTGTCCCAGGTCCGCGGCCAGGTCGACCGTCTGCGTGAACTGAGCCCCCTTTGGGATATGTACAAAGACGGAATCGATCTGAATAGTGTGGAGTGGGTGGCACATTAGGTGTAGCCTCCCGCCTCGGAGGGTTTCGGCCCACCGAAGGTGAGGGATGTGCGGGTCTGACCCGCTGGTCTACCGGTGATTAGTGACTCGGCTGCCGGCAGATTTTTTTTCTACGGGTCACACGCTTGAGAGCATTCTGTAATGAATATATATGTAGGTAATCTGGCATACAGCGTCACGGACAACGACCTCCGCGATGCGTTTGGAGCGTTCGGTGAAGTATCGCGTGCCAACGTGATCATGGACCGCGACACCGGTCGTTCGAAGGGATTCGGTTTTGTGGAAATGCCAGACAATGCGCAGGCTGAGGCGGCCATCAACGGCCTCAACGAAAAGCCTCTGTCCGGCCGCGCGATCCGCGTCAATGAAGCAAGGCCGCGCGAGGACCGCCCGCGTCGTCCGCGTCATTGATTCTGATCTAAACGCAGGTCCCCCGGCATGTGCCGGGGGGCTTCGAAACCAGTTGTGAGGTAACGACCATGTCCTACAGCGACAAAGTCATCGATCATTACGAGAATCCGCGCAATGTCGGTGTGCTGGACAAAGAATCGACGAGCGTCGGTACCGGTATGGTTGGTGCGCCTGCGTGTGGCGATGTGATGCGCCTGCAGATCCAGGTCAATGCATCCGGCGTCATCGAAGATGCGAAGTTCAAGACCTACGGTTGTGGCTCGGCGATCGCCTCGAGCTCGCTGCTCACCGAATGGGTCAAGGGCAAGACCCTCGACGAAGCACGCCTGATCAAGAATTCCGAGATTGCCGAGGAGCTGGCATTGCCACCTGTGAAAGTGCACTGCTCGGTGCTCGCTGAAGATGCCATCAAGGCCGCGATTGCCGACTATCAGTCGAAGCAGGGCAAGTGACACCCTGACGGAACCGCTGGAGCAGCACAGATGGCGATCACGTTGACAGAAGCCGCGGCAAGCCGCGTACAGAATTTTCTCGACAGTCGTGGTAAAGGCGTGGGTGTGCGTCTTGGGGTCAAGACGTCGGGCTGTTCCGGGTTGGCCTACGTGCTCGAGTTCGTCGACGATGTCGATGACGACGACCAGGTCTTCGAAGACCGTGGTGTGAAGGTCGTGATCGACAAGAAGAGTCTCGTTTACCTCGACGGAACCGAGCTCGACTACGGCAAGGAAGGGCTTAACGAGGGTTTCAAGTTCAACAACCCCAACGTCAAAGACCAGTGCGGCTGCGGCGAGAGTTTCAAGATCTGACCTCTGTCGACTGATCAGCGCGGCACGCCGACGCCCGCCTCATGCGGGCGTCCTCGATTGGAAAGCCCGATGTTCGATTTTTCCAGGAACTACTTCGAGTTGTTCGGATTGCCGGTGGATTACCGTGTCGATCTGGGCGAGCTTTCGCTGCGCTACCGTGAGTTACAGCGCGTGGTTCACCCGGATCGTTTTGCCGCGGCCGGCGCACACAGCCAGCGCCTGTCACTACAGAGCGCGACGTTCGTCAATGAAGCTTATGCGGCATTGAAGGACCCCCTCAAGCGTGCCCAGTACCTGCTCGAACTCAAGGGGGCGCCGGCGGGCGAGGGCAATCAGACCCTGAACGATCCCGCGTTCCTGATGCAGCAGATGGAACTGCGCGAGGTGCTCGCCGAGTTGCGCGCTGCCGACGACCCGTTTGCGCGTCTGGATGCCTTGTTGCGCGATATCGATGCCATGATCAAAAACGAAACGGCGCGCCTGGTCGTGCAGTTCGATGACGGTGGTGCTGCACAGCTCGCAGCGGCCGCGTCGACGATTCAGAAGATGCAGTTCCTCAAGAAGCTGCAGGCCGAGGCCGAGGCTGTCGAGGCCGAACTGGAAGAGGCAGGCTGATGGCGCTCCTGCAGATCGCCGAGCCGGGCCAGTCCGCTGCGCCCCACGAGCACCGGCTCGCTGCCGGTATCGACCTGGGCACGACCAATTCGCTGGTTGCTTCGGTGCGCAGCGGCGAAGCGCAGACGTTGGCCGATGAGCAGGGTGAACATTTACTGCCGTCGGTCGTACGTTACCTGCCTGCGGGCATCGTGGTCGGTGCCCCCGCGCGTGACGCTGCTGCGCGTGACCCATTGAACACCATCTCGTCGGTCAAGCGTCTGATCGGTCGCGCGGTCGACGAGATCGCGTCGATCGGCAGCGAACTACCCTACGAATTCGTCACCGCTGACAGCAGCGTGCCGCGCCTCCACACCGTGGCCGGCGATGTCACACCGATCGAGGTTTCGGCCGAGATACTCAAGGTGCTCGGTGAGCGCGCGCGTGCCACCCTGGGCGGTGAGCTGAGCGGCGTCGTGATCACGGTGCCGGCGTATTTCGACGATGCCCAGCGTCAGGCCACCAAAGATGCTGCGCGCCTCGCGGGATTGCATGTCTACCGCTTGCTCAACGAGCCAACGGCCGCCGCCGTGGCGTATGGCCTCGACCGCGGTGCAGACGGTGTGCACGCGATCTACGATCTGGGCGGTGGCACGTTCGACGTGTCTGTGCTGCGACTCAACAAGGGTGTGTTCGAGGTCATGGCGACCGGTGGCGACACCGCATTGGGCGGCGATGATTTCGACGCCGCAATCGCCAGCTGGATGTTGCATGAGGCGGGCGTCGGTGACGCCGCGGGACGTGGCGTGATGCGCCATGCGCTCGATGTGGCAAGAGCGGCCAAGGAGGCGTTGGCGCATGCGGACACGATCACGCTGGCACTCGATCTGCCGGATCGCACATGGCATGGTGAACTCACGCGTGTACAGATGGCCGAGCTCATCGACCCGCTGATCCGCAAGACCATCACGACCTGTCGTCGCGTGCTGCGTGATGCCGGTGTCGACAGCGCCGAGATCGAAGACGTGGTCATGGTCGGCGGGTCGACGCGCACGTTGCGTGTACGCGAGAAGGTCGGCGAGTTCTTTGGCCGCGCGCCGCTGGTGGATATCGATCCCGACCGCGTCGTCGCGATTGGTGCGGCGATCCAGGCCGATGTCCTCGCCGGTAACAAGCCCAACGACGAGATGCTCCTGCTCGACGTCAACCCGCTGTCGTTGGGTATCGAGACCATGGGCGGCCTGACCGAGAAGATCATTCCACGCAACACCACGATCCCGGTCGCGCGTGCACAGGAGTTCACGACCTTCAAGGACGGTCAGTCGGCGATGGCGATCCACGTCGTACAGGGTGAACGCGAACTCGTCAGTGATTGCCGCTCGCTGGCACGCTTCGAGTTGCGCGGTATCCCGGCCATGGTCGCCGGTGCCGCACGCATCCGTGTGACTTTTGCCGTCGATGCCGATGGCTTGCTGCAGGTGGAGGCACGGGAGCAGACATCGGGGGTCTCGGCGAGTGTCGAGATCAAGCCGTCATACGGCCTCACCGACGACGAAATCACCGGCATGCTGCAGGCCTCGATTGCGCACGCACAGGAAGATATGGATGTACGCCGCCTGGTCGAGGAGCGGGTCGAGGCACAACGTGTCATCGAGGCGCTCAACGCCGCATTGGCCAGCGATGCCGACGAGTTGCTCAGTGCTGACGAGCGCGGCGCGATCGAAGCGGCGCTGGCGCGGCTGTTGCAAACAGCCGAGCAATCGCAGAAACCCGCAGAGATCGAAGCCGCGATCAAACAGCTCGAGAAAGACTGTGAGTTCTACGTCGAAAGGCGGATGAACAGCAACATCCGCAAGGCCATGGCCGGTCACCGGGTCGACGATTTTTCGAAGGAGGACGGCCCCGGCGCGGGCTCATGACTATGCCCCAGATCATCTTTCTGCCGCATGCCGATATCTGTCCCGAGGGTGCCGTGATCGACGCCGAGCCCGGGCAGACGATCTGTGATGCCGCATTGGCGCACGATATCGAGATTGAGCATGCGTGCGAGAAGTCGTGTGCCTGCACGACCTGTCACGTGATCGTGCGCGAGGGTTTCGATTCGCTCGCTGAATCGAGCGAGAACGAAGACGACATGCTCGACAAGGCCTGGGGTCTCGAGCCCGAGTCCCGCCTTAGCTGTCAGGCCGTGGTGGGCAATGTGGACCTGGTCGTCGAGATCCCCAAGTACACGATCAACCACGCCAAAGAAAATCATTGAGCCAACTGGACTCGCCTGGGAGTACGCACATGGGGCTGAAGTGGACCGACACGCTGGACATCGCCATCGAGCTCGACGAGACGCACCCCGACGTCGATCCGATGACGGTGAACTTCGTCGACCTCATGAACTGGGTGGCGCAACTGCCCGGATTCGACGACAGCAGGGACCATTGCGGCGAGAAGATCCTCGAAGCGATTCAGGCGGCGTGGATCGACGAACGCGACTGAGCCGTCGCTACGTCAGCCCGTGCCGGTTTGCTTCCCGGCAATTGATCAGAAGCGGTTCAGTGCGCCCATCAGACCGACTACAATCGCGCCACGTCGACGCAGGGGCTGCGCAGTGATGCGGCTGCCTTCCCCGTTCTGTCGCGATGCAGCGCTCCTGGAGGAAGCATGTCTCTGATCAAACCGTTTCGTGGTCTGCGCCCGGCCGAAGGGCGCGCGGCCGATGTCGCCGCACCGCCGTATGATGTCGTCGACCGTGGCGAGGCCAAGGCGCTCGTCAGCGGCCGCCCCTGGAGTTTTCTGCATATCTCGCGTCCGGAGATCGATCTTGCGGACGACGTCGACGCCTACGATGCGAGCGTCTATCTGAAAGGGCGCGAGAACCTCGATCGCATGGTCGACGAGGGCATCCTCGCGAGAGACCCTGAACCTTGCTATTACGCCTATCGTCTGACCATGGGCAAGCATGTGCAAACGGGTGTCGTGGCGACGGCGTCGGTCGATGCGTATGACAAGGGCCGCATAAAAAAGCACGAGTTCACGCGCCCGGTAAAGGAAGACGACCGAGTGCGCCAGATCGATACACTCAATGCGCAGACCGGCCCCGTATTCCTCGTCTACAAGGCCGATGCCGTGGTTGATGGCATCTTGCGTGACGTCACGTCCGTCGCCGCAGATATCGATGTCACCGCCGAGCGTGACGCGGTGCGACACGAACTCTGGCCGATCTGCCGTACCGATCAGGTAAAGGCGCTCACGGCAGCGTTCGATGCGATGCCGGCGATCTATGTCGCCGATGGTCATCACCGTTCGGCTGCCGGCTCGCGCGTCGGCAACGCCCGGCGTGCGGCCAATCCGGCGCACACGGGAGACGAAAGTTACAATCATTTTCTGAGCGTGATCTTTCCGCATGACCAGATGCAGATCCTCGACTACAACCGCGTCGTCGCTGATCTCAACGGTCGTGACAAGGATGCCTTTCTCGCCGCCGTCGCCGGCGCGTTCGATCTCGAAGTGAGCAGTGAGCCCGTGAAACCGGCTCGCAGTGGCGAGTTCGGCATGTATGTCGATGGTCAGTGGTACCGCCTGCAGATTCATGATGAACATATTCCGGCCGATGAACCCGTGGGGCGACTGGATGTGAGCCTGCTGCAGAATGCGCTCATCGCACCGTTGCTCGGCGTCGGGGATCCGCGGCGTGACGAGCGCATCGATTTCGTCGGTGGCATCCGCGGGCTTGCGGCATTGGAACAACGCGTCGACAGCGGCAAATGGGCCGTGGCGTTTTCGTTGTTTCCGACGACGATGCAGGCGCTCATGGACGTCGCCGATGCGGGCGAGGTCATGCCGCCCAAGTCGACGTGGTTCGAACCGAAATTGGCCGATGGCCTGGTCAGCCACGTACTCGACTGAGCTTGCTCGCTGCACGCGGTGAGCGGAATCCGGGTTCGCATCGCCAGGGGTAGTTGATGGTTTCACGCGTATCGACGTTGCCGAAGGAGCCACCGGTCGAGCAGGCACAGATCGATGCCTGGCTGACCGAACTCGCGCACAGGCGTCCGCGCGCGGACGTCGACTTGCTGCGCGAGGCCGTCGCCATGGCGCAGCAGACGCATCTCGGCGAACACGCGCCCGATGGATTCGATCGTTTCCTCTCGCTGCTGTACACGGTCGACACGCTCGACAGTCTCAAGCTCGACATCGATCCTCTGATCGCCGCAGTGCTGTCGGAGATGCCTGGGCACGCGCTGTATGACGTAGCGGCCATCAAGAAGCGGTTCGGTGCCACGGTCGCGGCGATGGTCGAGCAGGTGTCGCGTATACGCGAGCTGTCGGCATCGGGGGCGGCCAACGTCGACGACCGCGGCGTGGAGAACCTGCGCCGCATGCTGCTCGGCATCGCCAACGATGTGCGCGCGATTCTCGTCGTGCTCGCCAAGCGCCTGCAACTCATGCGCCGGCTCAAGCGTCTGTCGGAAGACGTGCAGCGCCGCGTCGCGCGCGAGACACAGATGGTGCATGCGCCGCTGGCCAACCGGCTCGGCGTATGGCAGCTGAAATGGGAGCTCGAAGACCTGTGTCTGCGCTATCTCGAACCTGAGGAGTACAGCAACCTTGCCAAACAGCTCGACGGCAAGCGTCGCGAGCGTGAAGCGTTCGTCACCGACGTCATCGATCGTCTCGGTGCGTCGTGTGCCGCGGCCGATATCCCGGTGGAACTCAGTGGACGACCGAAACACATCTACAGCATCTGGAAGAAGATGCGCCGCAAGCGCGTCGATTTCGAGCAGGTGTTCGATGTCCGTGCGGTGAGAGCGCTGGTCGAGACCGTGCCGCAGTGTTACGAAGTGTTGGGGATCGCCCACAGCTTGTGGCGCCCCGTGCCGGGCGAGTTCGACGATTACATCGCCCACCCCAAACCGAACGGTTATCGCTCGCTGCACACCGCTGTCGTCGGCGACGACGGTAAGCCGCTCGAGATCCAGGTGCGCACACGCGAAATGCACGAACATGCCGAACGGGGTGTCGCCGCGCATTGGAAGTACAAGGAGAGCAAACAACAGGACGACGAGCTCGAACGACGTATCGAATGGATGCGGCGCTGGTTGGAACAACAGGACGACGATGCCCAACCGCTCGACGGAATCGACGACGACACCGAGTACGAGGCGCGCCGTATCTATGTGCTGTCGCCGCAGGGCAAGGTCGTCGAACTGCCGAGCGGGGCGACGCCCGTCGATTTCGCCTACGCCATCCACACTTCCGTCGGGCATCGCTGTCGCGGCGCCAAGGTCGACGGCCACATCGCACCGCTTGCGCAGGCGTTGCAGAGTGGACAGAAGGTCGAGATTCTCACGGTCAAAGAGGGCGGCCCGAGCCGCGACTGGCTGAATCCGCATTCCGGTTACCTGACCACGAGCCGTGCCCGCAACCGCGTGCGTCAGTGGTTCAAGCAGCAGGACCACGACCAGCATGTGGCGATCGGCAGGACGAGTCTCGATCGTGAGGTGGCGCGACTGAGCCTGCCCAAGCCCGATCTCGACCGTCTCGCACAGCGATTCAATTTCAAGACCAACGACGACCTCCTGGCGGCCATCGGTCGCGGCGAACTGTCGGCGATCCAGGTCGCCAACGCGCAGGCGGAACGCGTGAAGCGTGATTCTGCCGCCGACGCCGATCGCGCGATTCCCGAAAAGCTGCGGCGGCGTGCGCCGACAAAAGATGCCGGCGGCGCCGGCCAGGTGGTGGTCGAGGGCATCGGCGATCTCATGACGCAGATGGCCAAGTGCTGCAAACCGGTGCCGTATGACGACATCGTGGGTTACATCACCAAGGGTCGCGGGGTTACGGTGCATCGGCGCGACTGCGCCGTGGTGCGCAAGATGGATGCACAGAATCGCGCACGGCTCGTGGACGTCGACTGGGCCGGCTCGCAGTCGAATTCACGTTTTCTCGTCGACATTCACGTGTTCGCGGGGGATCGCAAGGGTCTGCTGCGCGACATCTCGTCGGTTTTCGCCAACGCCGAGATCGACGTCGTTGGCGTGAGTACGCAGTCCGACCGTCGTCACGAACGCGCGAACATGCGCTTCACGGCCGAAGTCAGCGACATGAACCAGCTCAGCCAGGTGCTCGACAAGCTCGCGCAGATTCCGGATGTGATCGACGTCCGGCGCCAGCTGTCGTGACAGTGCTTGGCATGGGTACCCGTGAGCGAGTAAACTAAGCCGCGGTTTTAAAAGAGAAAATCTTAGTTTTTTCAAGCAGTTTCGAGTCGTGGCACGGTTGCGACAGCAATGCCGGCCGTGGCGATCGTGACGAACCACCCGTATTTTTTTGTTCATGGCATGGAAAATTGCCGTGAATCAGTTATTTATCGTTTGTTCTTATTGGAGTCTTGCATGGCTGTCGAACGCACCATTTCGATCATCAAACCCGATGCTGTGGCAAAAAACGTCATCGGTGACATCTACAACCGCTTCGAAAAAGCCGGTTTGCGCATCGTGGCGGCCCGCATGATCCATCTGTCGCGTGAGCAGGCGGGCGAGTTCTATGCCGTGCACAAGGAGCGTCCGTTCTATAACGACCTGGTCGACTTCATGACCTCCGGGCCGGTCATGGTGCAGGTGCTCGAAGGCGAAGACGCCATCGCCAAGAACCGCGAACTCATGGGCGCAACCAATCCGCAGCAGGCAGCGCCCGGTACCATCCGCGCCGACCATGCGAAGACCGTCGACGAGAACGCGGTGCACGGTTCCGACGGTCCTGACACGGCGAAGGTCGAGATCGCATTCTTCTTCCCCGAAGGCGTTTGCGAGCGCACGCGCTGAGCCGGGGTTTGGTATGACCATGGCGCCCAAAACCAATCTCGTGGGGCTGACGAAAGACGGCATCGAGTCGTTTTTCGTCGGTTTGGGCGCCAAGCCGTTCCACGGGCGCAATGTGCTGAAGTGGATCCACAAACATGGCGTCGTCGACTTCGATGCCATGACCGATGTGCCGAAGGCGTTGCGCGAGACGCTGCAGCAGACCGCCGTCGTCGAATTGCCGCGCATTGTTCTCGCGCAACCCGCCAGCGATGGCACGACCAAGTGGGTGGTCGAACTGGCCGACGGGCAACACATCGAAACCGTGCATATTCCTGATAGTGGTCGCGACACCGTTTGTGTGTCGTCGCAGGTCGGTTGCGCGCTCAATTGCTCGTTCTGTTCTACCGCACAGCAGGGTTTCAACCGCAACCTCGACGTCGCCGAGATCATCGGTCAGGTATGGCTGGCCACGCGCCATCTGGGGCACGCGCCGAGCAACGTCGTCATGATGGGCATGGGTGAGCCGTTGGCGAATTTCGACAATGTGGTGCCGGCGATGGAACTCATGCAGGAAGACCTTGCCTACATGATCTCCAAGGCGCGTGTCACGATCAGCACCTCGGGCGTGGTGCCGGCATTGCTGCGCCTCGCCGACGTCAGCGACGTGAGTCTCGCGGTGTCGCTGCATGCGCCCGACAACGCACTGCGTGATGAACTGGTGCCGATCAATCGCAAGTACCCGCTCGAGGAACTCATTCCGGCGTGCAAGCACTATGTCGCACGCGATGCGCGCCGCAAGATCACCTGGGAGTACGTTATGCTCGATGGTGTGAACGATTCGATCGCGCATGCCAAGTCGCTGATTCGCCTGCTGCAGGGGGTACCGTCGAAGGTCAACCTGATCCCGTTCAATCCGTTTCCCGGCACCGACTACCGCACGTCACCGCCGGAGCGGGTCGAGGCGTTTCGTCAGCGTCTGCGCCGCTCGGGCATTATCTCGACCACGCGCAAGACGCGCGGCGACGATATCGCTGCCGCGTGTGGCCAGTTGGTGGGTAAGGTCAACGACCGCAGCCGGCGCAAGCTGCGTCAGATCCCCGTCGTCGCGGAGGTGGGCCGGTGAGTGCTTTGCCGCGTGTTGTGTTCACATTCTGCGTCGCCCTCATGCTCGCGGCCTGTCAGCAACAGGCGGTGCGCGAAGGTGATGCGCGTTCGACAGGTGAGCTTGGCGCACCCAATGACTCGCGCAGCCCCGCCAACGTGTACATCGAGCTCGCGGCCGCCTATCTCAAGGAAAAGCGCCTCGACGAGGCGTACAAGAACGCACAGAAGGCAGTGATTGTCGATCCGTCCTCGAGCAACGCGCGCTACGTGCTCGCGGTCGTGCAGCAGAGCCTCGGCCAGGACGCCGCCGCCGATGAGAGCTACCGCAAGTCGGTCCAGCTGGACCCGCGCAACCCCAACGCCCTCAATGCCTATGGCAGTTTCCTGTGTGGCAAGGGGCAGTACGATACTGCCGACCAGCAGTTTCGGCAGGCGCTGAACAACCCGCTGTATGCCACACCTTGGCTGTCCTGGCACAATGCAGGGGCATGCCTGGAGCGTTCCGGCGATAAGGTTGCGGCCGAGAAAGACTTTCGCAGCGCGCTGCGTCTGAATCCGCGCTTTCCCGCCAGCCTGCTCGGCATGGCACGTATCAGTTTCGCGACGGAAAACTACCTTTCGGCACGTGCCTACCTGCAACGTTATGCCGAAGTGGCGGAGCACACGGCGGAGAGCCTGTGGCTCGGTGTGCGCACGGAGAATCAACTCGGCGACAGGGATCAGAGGGCCATGTACAGCTTGAAGCTTCGTGCGAAATTTCCTGACTCGGACGAAGCCAAGTACCTACAATCGATAGAGTGAACCATGAGTGCTGTGATGTCTGATCAAACCAGCAACAACGTGTCGGAGTTTTTCTCACCGGGGCCCGGCGAACGTTTGCGTGCAGCACGCCTGTCGATGGGGTTTGATCTTGCCAAGATCGCCAGCGAGCTGCACCTGACCACATCAGTGGTCGAGGCCCTCGAGGCAGACGATTTCTCCGATATCGGTGCGCGCGTATTCGTGCGGGGGTACCTGCGCAACTACGCACGCATCGTCGGTATGCCGGTCGAGTCCATTCTGCGCCAGTTCGACGAGAAGTGGCCGGACGACGGTGCGCGCACGACGATGCTGCGGCAGTCACCGACTTTGCCGGCCGATGTCGGACCGGGGCGCGGCGTCGCCGGTGCGATCACCTGGCTGTTGCTGATCGGTATCGTGGTGCTGTTCCTGATCTGGTGGCGTGGCTATCTCGATGGCATCGTGCCGGAGCAGATGCGTTCCTCGGCGTTGACGGGCGGCGTGGAGGAACAGCAGAGCGGCGAGCCGGATCAGCTGGCGCCGACCACAGTGCTGAACAGTGAACCGGCGCTGGCGGACGGCAGTCTGCGCCTGCCTGCACCGCCGTCGGATCTGCCGATCGAGAGTACCGATGCGGCTGCGACCGCGGAAACGATGGCGCCCGAGCGCGAGGCGACATTGATCGAGTCGACAGCGTCTCTCACGGCGGCCGAGCAGGGTGACTCCCCGCAGGACGCCGTCGCCGTCACGCCCACGGGGGCGGCCGCGACAGCCGCCGATAGCGCGCAGGCCGGCGCCGATGCGGATCCCGCGGTGGCCGGAACCAAGCAGATCGTGATGACCTTCGTCGGTGCATGCTGGGTCGACGTGCGCGACAGCGAGCGCAAGTTCAAACTGTTCGGCGAGATGCCGAAGGGCACGCGCAAGGTCCTCGGTGGCGATCCACCCTACAAAGTGGTGATCGGCAACGCCAAGGCCGTCGAGATCACGGTGGACGGCAAGCCGTTCGATCTTGCACCTTACGCCAAAGGCAATGTCGCGCGTTTTACCCTCGACCCATGAACCTTCACCACGCTTGAATGACCCTGCCCCGCGACGTGGGGTGATCACTTCCCGCCGGGCCGGGCCCGCAGCGAACGCAATCGATGGCTAAGAATATCCAGGCAATTCGCGGCATGCACGATGTACTGCCGCAGCACTCGCCACTATGGCAGCACCTCGAGCAGTCTGTCGCCGGGGTGCTCGCGAGCTACGGCTACCGTGAGATCCGGATGCCGATCCTCGAGCAAACCGAGCTGTTCAAACGCTCTATCGGCGAGGTCACGGACATCGTCGAAAAAGAAATGTATACCTTCGAGGACCGCAACGGTGACAGTCTCACGCTGCGTCCGGAGGGCACGGCCGGCTGCGTACGCGCGGCGATGGAGAACGGCCTGCTGCACAACCAGACGCAGCGCCTGTGGTACCAGGGGCCCATGTTCCGCCATGAACGTCCACAGAAGGGACGTTACCGCCAGTTCCACCAGATCGGTGTCGAGACATTCGGTATGGCCGGCCCGGATATCGACGCCGAGGTGATTCTGATCACGTCGCGCATCTGGCGTGCGCTCGGCCTGGACGGTCTCGAGCTGCAGCTCAATACACTGGGTACCGCGGAAGAGCGTGCGACTTACCGGGACGAACTCGTCAACTATCTGCAGGCGCATCACGATCTGCTGGACGACGACAGCCGCCGGCGCCTGGCGGGCAACCCGCTGCGTATACTCGACAGCAAGAACCCCGCGATGCGCGAGATGCTCGATGCGGCACCCACGATGAGTGCGCATATGGGTGACGTGTCGCGCGCGCACCTCGATTTCATCTGCGAGACCCTGACCCGCGCGGGTGTACCGTTCGTTCTCAATCCGCGACTGGTGCGCGGTCTCGATTATTATTCGCGTACCGTGTTCGAGTGGGTCACCGACCGGCTGGGTGCACAGGGCACGGTGTGTGCCGGTGGACGCTACGATGGCCTAGTCGAGCAACTCGGTGGCAAGCCCGTACCGGCCGTCGGATTCGCGATGGGACTCGAGCGACTGGTGGCCGTGCTGGAAGAGATCGATCCCGATGCCGGCGCCGTGTCGGCGGATCTGTACCTGGTGCTGATGGGTACCGCTGCCGAGCGTGAAGGCCTGGTGCTCGGCGAGGCGCTGAGGAACGCGCTGCCGGGTCGCGAGATCGTGTGTCACTGCGGGGGTGGCGGTATGAAGGCGCAGTTCAAGCGTGCCGATCGAAGTGGTGCACGCTATGCACTGGTACTCGGCGATGCCGAGATCGAAGCAGGTACGATCGTACTCAAGCCGCTGCGCTCCGACGAGGAGCAGTTTGTCCTGGCCCGCGATGCCGTTGTCGCCACCGTTGTCGAACGGTTGAGCGCATGAGCCGCCGGCCCCAACTCTGGAGAATGTCGAGATGAGTACCTACCAGACCGATGACGAACAGGTCGAAGCGATAAAGAAATGGTGGAAAGAGAACGGTCGCTCGGTCGTGGGTGGCATCGTGCTCGGATTCCTCGTTATTGGTGGCTGGCAGGGTTGGCAGAGCTACCAGCGCAATCAGGGCGAGGCGGCGTCGATCGTCTTCGACAGCATGCGTCAGTCGGTGGCGAGCGCCGACTTCGACCGCGCCCTGGAGGCCGGCACGCGCCTGATCGGTGACTACAGCGGCACGGCGTATGCGAGTTTCGCGGGTCTGGAGATGGCGAAGCTGGCCTATCAGCGTGGTGAGAAATCGGTGGCCCGCAATCACCTGCAGTGGGTCGTCGACTCGGCGCCCGACAAGGCGCTGCGCGAACTCGCACGGCTGCGGCTGGGACAGCTGCTGCTCGACATGAAAGAGCTCGATGCGCTCGACAGCCTGCTCGGCACCGCGACCTTGCCGGCATTCGCGGGTGAGTTTGCCGTGCTGCGTGGCGACCTGCTCGTCGCGCGTGGTGACGTCGATGCCGCGCGCCGGGCCTACGAGGAGGCGTTGGGCAAGGGTGTGGACGACGAGACGCTGGTACGCATGAAGCTCGTCGACGTCGGCGGTGGCAGTGCTGCGTCGTGAGGAGACACACCATGCAGCGTCTGATACCTCTGCTCGCGGCCGTATTCCTCGGCGGCTGCGGCACGTTCCTCGATCCTACCGAGTGGTTCGGTGGTTCCGATGTGGTCGAACCCGCGGAACTCGTCGAGCTCACCAACAGCATTCAGCCGCGCACCGTGTGGTCACGCGACGTCGGTGCCGGAACCGATGACCAACGCCTGGCGCTCGAGCCACAGACGGTCGCGGGCGTGGTCTATGTTGCCGATGGCGAGGGCCGCGTGCAGGCCATCGATGCGGCTGCGGGTTCGAGCCGCTGGTCGGTGGATCTCGACACACCGGTGTCCGGTGGACCCGGCGTGGGTGATGGCATGGTCATCGTCGGCACCAGTGATGCCGAAGTGATCGCGTTGTCGGCTGACACGGGCGCCGAGCGCTGGCGTACCCGCGCGAGCAGCGAGGTACTGTCGGTACCCGCCGTAGGACGTGGTGTCGTGATCGTGCATACCATCGACGGCAAGCTCGTCGGCCTCGAGGCTGCGAGCGGCAGTGAACGCTGGCGTTACGAGCGCGAAGTGCCAACCTTGACCCTGCGTGGAAGCGGCTCGCCGATCGTCGAAGGCGGGGCCGTGTACGTCGGCATGGCAGGCGGACGCCTGGTCGCGCTGCGCGCAGACAACGGCAATGTGTTGTGGGACACCGCAGTCACGGTGCCGAGCGGGCGGTCCGAGCTGCAACGTCTCGCCGATATCGACGGCGATCCGCTCGTGCTGGGCGGCGGCGTGTTCGTGGCGACCTACCAGGGTGAGGTGGCCGCGATCGAGCAGCGTACGGGGCGCATCGCCTGGCGCCGCAAACTGTCGTCTTACAGTCGCATGGCCGCCGACCGCGATGCCCTTTACGTTGCCGATGAAGACGGTACCGTCTGGGGATTGGACATCCGTTCGGGTGGCGTGAACTGGGAGCAGAAGGCGCTCGCCAACCGTCGCCTGTCGAACGTCGGCGTGCTCGATGACTACGTGGTCGTCGGTGATTTCGCCGGTTACCTGCATTGGATGAGCCGCCGTGACGGTCAGTTCGTTGCACGGACACGCGTCGGCAGTGATGCGATTACGACCGGCTTGCGCGTGGTCGACGGCGTGCTCTACGTGCAGGGCGACGGCGGCGAACTGGCGGCGATTGCGCTGCCGCGCTGAGTGACACCATGCTCCCCGTCATCGCCCTCGTGGGGCGTCCCAATGTTGGCAAGTCGACGCTGTTCAACCGCCTGACGAGGACCCGCGACGCGCTGGTCGCGGATCAACCCGGACTCACGCGCGATCGCAAGTACGGCGTCGGTCAACTCGGCAGCCGCCCCTACGTGGTCGTCGATACGGGCGGCATCAGCGGTGATCGTGCGGGCGTCGACGTGCTCATGGAACAACAGGTGCGGCACGCGATCGGTGAAGCCGACCTGGTGCTGTTCCTGCTCGATGCGCGTGACGGTGTCACCGCGGGTGATCAGATCATTGCCGAAGGCCTGCGCCGCACGGGCAAGCCGATACTGCTCGCCGTCAACAAGACAGAGAACCTGAACTACGACGCCTTAAGCGGCGACTTCTTCGCCCTCGGCCTCGGCGATCCGCAGCCCATCGCCGCTGCGCACGGTCGCGGTGTCCGCACAATGATCGAGCAAGCGCTGGCGCAGCTGCCGGATAGCGGTGAGGTCGACGACAGCGAACAGCCCGACGGGGTGCAGATTGCGGTGGTCGGGCGGCCCAATGTCGGCAAGTCGACACTCGTCAATCGTCTGTTGGGCGAAGAACGCGTCGTCGCCTTCGATCAGCCGGGCACGACGCGCGACAGCATCTTCATTCCGTTCCACAGTGACGGCAAGCACTACACGCTGATCGATACGGCCGGCGTGCGGCGCCGCGCACGCATCAGCGAGGCGATCGAGAAATTCAGTGTCATCAAGACATTGCAGGCGATCGAACAGGCCAACGTCGTGATGCTCGTGCTCGATGCCCAGCAGGGTATCTCGGAGCAGGACGCCAGCCTCGCCGGCCACGTGGTCGACAGCGGGCGTGCCCTGGTCGTCGTGATCAACAAGTGGGACGGACTCACGGGTGACGCGCGTGAGCGCATCAAGATCGAGATGCAGCGGCGGCTGCCGTTCCTCGACTTCGCCGAATGGCGCTTCGTGTCGGCGTTGCACGGCAGCGGCGTGGGTCACCTGTTGGAGGCGGTCGACGCCGCGTATGCCGCAGCCACGATTGATCTCAAGACGGCCGATCTCACGCGCATCCTCGAAGATGCAGTCAGTGAGCATCAGCCGCCGTTGGTGCAGGGGCGACGCATCAAGTTGCGTTACGCGCACCAGGGTGGGCGCAACCCACCCATCATCGTCATCCACGGCAATCAGACCGCACAGGTGCCCGCGGCGTACCAACGCTATCTCATGAACCGCTATCGCAGCGTCCTGAAACTGCGGGGTACGCCATTGCGGATCGAATTCAAGACCGGTGAAAACCCGTTTGCGGGTCGTCGCAACAAGCTCACCGACCGGCAGCTCAAGAAACGCGGCCGCATGATGCGTTTCGTCAAGAAGAAGTAGCCTGCGCGCCCGCCGTAGCCGGGTCAGTCGTCACCCGCATCGTGCCGGGATTCGGTAACCGCCTGCGTCTCGACGTCGAGCGTACCGTCACGTAGCAATACCTCGAGGCGCGCGCCTACCGCCACCTGTTCGATACTCGCAACCACGCGCCCCGTGGCGGGTTCGCGCACGATGCTGTAACCGCGCTGCATCGTCGCCAGCGGACTCACGGCATTGAGCTGGCGGGCGAGGGCGTCGAGCTGGAAGCGACGTTGGTGCAGCGTGCTGACAGTCGCCAGGCGCAGTCTCTGTGGCAGCCGCGTCAGGCGTTGACGCAGCGCGGCGAGGCGTACGCCGGGGCTCAGCAATTGCAGCTGGCGTGTGCTGCCTGCCAGGCGCCGACGTTCGCGTTCGATGCGCATGGCCATGGCGCGCTGCAGGCGCAGGTCGAGACCATCGATGCGTTGCTGTTGTTGCAGCACGCGATTGCCAGGTGCGGTGCGCTGCAGGCGCGCGTCGAGTTGCGCGAGCTGTTGCGCGTGCTGTCCGAGGCGTCGGCGCATCAGCACAAGCAGCCGACGCCGCAGGCCGCCGACCGCGGTCGCCAGTGCGTCGCTGTCCGGGCTCAGCAGTTCAGCGGCTGCAGACGGTGTCGGTGCACGGCGATCGGCGACGAAATCGGCGATGCTGAAATCGATCTCGTGGCCCACGGCGCTGACGACCGGGACCGGTGACGCTGCGATCGCGCGCGCCAGTGCCTCGTCGTTGAATGCGGCAAGATCTTCGACCGAGCCGCCGCCACGAGTGAGCAGCAGCACGTCGCAGTCGCCGCGCGCAATCGCGGTTTGCAGTGCCGCCAGCAGGTCGGCAGGGGCGTCCTTTCCCTGCACCTGGGCGGGGAACAGGGTGATCGGAATCTGCGGCGCGCGGCGCGCAAGTACGTGCAGCACGTCGCGAATCGCCGCACCCGAGGGCGAGGTAATCACCCCGATTCGGTGTGGGTATGCGGGCAGTGGCCGCTTGCGCCCGGTGTCGAACAGCCCCTCGGCGTCGAGTTTGCGTTTGAGGGCGTCGAATGCGCGCTGGGCGTCGCCGGCGCCGGCGGGTTCCATATGCTCGACGATCAGCTGGAACTCGCCGCGTGGCTCGTAGAAACCGATCCTGACGCGTGCCAGCACGCGGTCGCCGTTGGCGGGTTCGAAACGCAGCAACTGGCGCTTGCCCCGAAACAGCGCACAGCGCACCTGCGCATGCGGATCCTTGAGGCTGAAATACAGGTGGCCGGAGCGCGGCACGGCGAGGTTGGAGATTTCGCCCTCGACCCAGAGCAGCGGAAAACTGCCTTCCAGGACCGCGCGCACCTCGGTGTTGAGGCGGCTGATCGAGTAGATATCGCGGCTGGGACTGTCGGTGGCCGTCATGCGCTATGGGATCCGCTG
The DNA here is from genome assembly GCA_020445205.1 of Gammaproteobacteria bacterium. Taxonomy (GTDB): domain Bacteria; phylum Pseudomonadota; class Gammaproteobacteria; order Chromatiales; family Chromatiaceae; genus Thiosocius. The sequence continues at coordinate 3,439 of JAGRHA010000277.1, read as the reverse complement.
TCGGACAGGTGTGCCCGGTGGGCTGGCACCGCGGATCACGCGAACGCAGGTCAGTCATGTGACACGGGTGCCGGGCCTGCTGCAGTTTACCGGTTTTCCCGCAAATCCTATAATGCGCCGCTTATTTCACAGCCAACCGGGATGTGCCGTATGCGCCTCGCTCAAGACCAAGATGCCCTGACGTTCGACGATGTGCTTTTGGTGCCGGCGCGATCCGATGTCCTCCCGAAAGATGTCGATCTCGCGACCAAGCTCACGCGCGAAATCGATCTCAATATCCCATTGGTATCGGCAGCCATGGACACGGTCACCGAGGCCCGCCTGGCGATTGCCATGGCATTGGCCGGCGGCATCGGCATGGTGCACAAGAACATGGATGCGGCCGAGCAGGCGGCGCAGGTGCGCACCGTCAAACGCTACGAAAGCGGCGTGATCCACGATCCGATCACGGTGTCGCCGAACGTGAGCATCGGTGAGGTGCTGGCTTTGACGCGCTCCAACCATATCTCGGGTGTACCGGTGGTCGACGGCAGCGAACTCGTCGGTATCGTCACCGGCCGCGATCTGCGCTTCGAGACACGTCTCGACGAGAAGGTCAGCTCGATCATGACGCCGAAGGATCGGCTGGTGACGGTGCGCGAAGGCGCAGGACGTGAAGAGGTCGTCGCCAAACTGCATCAGCATCGCATCGAGAAGGTGCTGGTCGTCAACGACAACTTCGAGCTGCGTGGCCTCATCACGGTGAAGGATATCCAGAAGGCCACCGATTTTCCCAAGGCCTGCCGCGATTCGCAGGAGCGGCTACGTGTCGGTGCGGCGGTCGGTGTCGGTGCCGGCACCGAGGAACGTGTCGAGCTGTTGGTCGAGGCCGGCGTCGACGTGATCACGGTCGATACCGCGCACGGACATTCCAAGGGTGTGCTCGATCGCGTCGCGTGGATCAAGAAGCACTATCCACAGGTGCAGGTGATCGGCGGCAACATCGCCACGGGCGAAGCGGCGCTCGCATTGGTCGAGTGCGGTGCCGACGGTGTCAAGGTCGGTATCGGTCCGGGCTCGATCTGCACCACGCGCATCGTCGCCGGTGTCGGCGTGCCGCAGGTGACGGCCGTGGACAACGTCGTCACGGCCCTCGCGGGCACGGGTGTGCCGGTGATCGCCGATGGCGGGCTGCGCTACTCGGGCGACATCGCCAAGATCATCGTCGCCGGTGCGCATTCGGTAATGATCGGCGGTCTGTTCGCAGGCACCGACGAGTCGCCGGGTGAAGTCGAGATCTACCAGGGACGTTCGTACAAGTCGTATCGCGGCATGGGATCACTGGGTGCGATGTCGGGTCAGCAGGGCTCGAGCGATCGCTACTTCCAGGAAGACACGAAGAAGGACAAGCTGGTGCCTGAGGGCATCGAGGGACGGGTTCCGTACAAGGGCCCGCTGGTCAACGTGATCACGCAGCTCGTTGGCGGTCTGCGTTCGAGCATGGGCTACACGGGTTGTGCGACGCTCGACGAGATGCGCACGAAGCCGCAGTTCGTGCGCGTCACCAATGCGGGTATGCGCGAATCGCACGTTCACGATGTGCAGATCACCAAAGAAGCGCCCAACTATCGTCGCGACTGATCGCGCCTGACTGCGATCGGCGCGGCCTGCGCCAGCCGATCGCGTCGACCGGGGTGCAACGCGATCGGTTTACCCCGGCGTCGACGCGGCGGACCATTCATCGCCAACCCTTTCCGGGGACTTTGTTGCATGACCACAGACATTCACGCCCATCGCGTCTTCATCGTCGATTTCGGCTCGCAATACACGCAACTGATCGCACGCCGTGTGCGCGAGTCCGGCGTGTACTGCGAGATATGGCCGTACGACAACTGCGAGGAGGCGCTGCGTGCGCAGCAGCCGCGCGGCATCATCCTTTCCGGTGGTCCGGAGACGGTAACCGGCGACGACACGCCACGCGCGCCGGCGCTGGTGTTCGAGATGGGCGTGCCGGTGCTCGGCATCTGTTACGGCATGCAGACCATGGCGGCACAGCTCGGTGGTCGCGTCGCCTCTTCGGACAAACATGAATATGGCTACGCCCAGGTCAGGGCGCGCGGACACTCACGTCTGCTGAAGGACATCGAGGACCACACCAGCGCGGAGGGTTGGGGGCTGCTCGATGTGTGGATGAGCCACGGTGATCGCGTCGAGGAACTGCCGCCGAATTTCAACGCGATCTGTACCACGGACAACGCGCCGCTCGCCGGCATGGCCGACGAGGCGCGCAGCTACTACGGTCTGCAGTTCCATCCCGAGGTCACGCATACGCGCCAGGGCAAACGCATTCTCGAGCGCTTCCTGTTCGATATCTGTGGCTGCGAGGCGCTGTGGAACTCGAACAGCATCATCGACGACAGCATCCACAAGATGCGCGAGCAGATCGGCGACGGCCGTGTCGTGCTCGGCCTCTCGGGTGGTGTCGACTCCTCGGTCGTGGCCGCGATGCTGCATCGTGCGGTCGGTGATCGTCTGGTGTGCATCTTCGTCGACAACGGCCTGTTGCGCCTGCATGAAGGTGACCAGGTGATGGCGACGTTCGCTGAGCACATGGGCGTGAACGTGATCCGCGTGAATGCCGAGGACCGCTTCCTCAAGGGCCTCAAGGGTGTTGCCGATCCCGAGCAGAAGCGCAAGATCATCGGTAACCTGTTCATCGATATCTTCGAGGAAGAGGCGGCGAAGCTGGACGGTGTCGCGTTCCTAGCACAGGGCACTATCTACCCCGACGTGATCGAATCCGCGGGTGCCGCATCCGGCAAGGCGCATGTGATCAAGTCGCATCACAATGTCGGTGGTCTGCCGGATTACATGAAACTCAAGCTGGTCGAGCCTCTGCGCGAGTTGTTCAAGGATGAAGTACGCAAGGTCGGCGTCGAACTGGGCCTGCCGTACGAGATGATCTATCGTCACCCGTTCCCCGGCCCCGGGCTCGGTGTGCGCATCCTCGGTGAGGTGAAAAAGGAGTACGCCGACATCCTGCGCCATGCCGACGCGATCTACATCGAGGAACTGCGTGCTGCGAACCTGTACGACGAGGTCAGTCAGGCCTTTGCCGTGTTTCTGCCGGTCAAGTCGGTCGGCGTGGTCGGTGATGCGCGGTGTTACGACTACGTCGTCACCCTGCGAGCGGTGAAGACCATCGACTTCATGACAGCGAGTTTCGCTCACCTGCCGTACGAGCTGCTCGAGCGTGTATCGACACGCGTCATCAACGAAGTCGAAGGCGTGTCCCGTGTCGCCTACGACATCTCCAGCAAGCCGCCGGCGACGATCGAGTGGGAATGATTCCACGTCTGGCACTGGCAGGCACCTGCAGGCATCAAACAGCACATAACTCATTGTATTAACTAATAATTTCTCATCTCTGTCTGGCACCTTCTGGCACTGGCAGGCACCG
>JAGRHA010000276.1 GCA_020445205.1 Gammaproteobacteria bacterium | reverse complement strand
GTGTGCGATCGTCGGTGCCTTGGTCGTGCAGCCGATCAGCGGAATCACTGTCAGCAGCAGGAAGAACAGCTTTCGTCCTCGACTCATTTCCCGATCTCCTCCTCGTTGTTGCGCGTGCCATGCTGCGCTTGTTGTTGTCGCTGGCGCCGCGAGCGTGTGTCACGGCGATAATAAACATTCGCCGCCACAGTCGCACGGCCGGACGAGTGTCCGGTGTCGGCCGATGCATCCGGTGCACCACGAACGGGCTTGAAAAGGCAGCCATCTGGCGGCTATCGACGCTGAATTGTCACATTGCGTACACTTACTTACAGAACTATGCTCATCTAATTAAGGATGTGTGGGGAGCTTAATGGGATCTGCTGCCACGATCGAACTTGATCGCCTGCTGGCACCGATCACCGACGACAATCCTGCCGGTGATGACCTGCGTGCCGATCCGTCGGCCGTTTCTCCGTATTACACGGTCAAGGATGCGCGCAAAGCGGCGCGCGCCAAAGAACGCAATCTGGGGATCGATGATGTCGAGATGCCGGATACGCGCGCTGACTGGCGCCCGGTCCTCGACACCAGTACCGATCTGCTGGCGACGCGTAGCAAGGATATCGAGCTCGTTGCGTGGTTGATCGAGGCACTTGTACGGCTCAAAGGCTTCGCCGGTCTGCGCGATGGCTTCCGTCTCGCCCTGGGCCTTGTTGAGCAGTATTGGGACACCTTCCATCCCCACGAAGACGACATCCTCGATCGCGTGGCCGCGTTCTCGGGCCTCAATGGCCAGGATGCCGAAGGCACGCTGATCTTCCCGATTCGCAATGTCCCGATCACCGAGGGCCGCAGCGTGGGGCCGTTCGCGAGTTGGCATTACCAGCAAGCGGTCACGCTGCAGCAGGTGGCCGACCCCGAGGCGCGCGAACGCCGCATATCGGCTGGCGCCGTGACCCTCGAGACCATCGACAAGGCGAGCCTCGAGGCCGATCCCGGCTTCATTCGCAACACCTATGACGACCTCCTCGAATGCCGCGAGGTGTATGCACAGCTCACAGCGCGTCTCGACGAACTGTGTGGTGCGGCCGCTGCCCCGCCGAGTTCGAACATCCGCAAGGAACTCGATGCCTGCCTCGAAGCGGTGCAATACGTGGGCAGGAACGTTATCGTGGACGACGAGCCAGATGCGGCCGAACAGGGGGATGTCGCGCCGGGCGACGCCGTCACGCCCGACGCAGGGGTGGCGGTCGCTGGTAAGATCACGAGCCGCGAGCAGGCATTCAAGCAGTTGACGCAGCTGGCGGACTTCTTTCGTCGCACGGAGCCGCATTCGCCGTTGTCCTACGCCATCGACCGTGTGGTGCGCTGGGGGCGCATGCCGCTGCCGGAACTGCTGGACGAGATGGTGATCGAGGACGATGCACGGCGGAACCTGTTCTGGCTTGCCGGCATCCGGTCACCCGGATCATCAGAAGAATAGCGCCACCCGCGACATCGGGCGGCGGTACGCATACGACACCAATTACGAAACCGGATGGAGTTGACGAACGATGGCGAGTATTCACGAGAAACTGGAAAGGGTTCGCAGGCCGCGCGTACACATCACCTACGAAGTCGAAACCGAAGGCGCCGTGGTGCAGAAAGAGCTGCCGTTCGTCGTCGGCGTCATCGGCGATTTCTCGGGCAACCCGACCGAGCCGCTGAAGCCGCTCAAGGACCGCAAGTTCGTACAGATCGACCGCGATAATTTCAATGATGTCATGGAGCGCATGACGCCCGGGCTCAGCCTCAAGGTCGACAACACGCTGAAGGGCGACGGCAGCCAGATGGCGGTCGATCTGAAGTTCAAATCGATCGAGGATTTCGAGCCGGGTCGCATCGTCGACCAGGTGGAGCCGCTGCGCCGCCTGCTCGATACGCGCAACAAGCTGCGTGACCTCATGACCAAGGTCGACCGTTCGGAGGACCTCGAAAGCGTGCTCGAGCAGGTGTTGCAGAACGACGAAGACCTGAAGCGCATGGCTGCCGATCTCGGCATCAATCCGGGCGGCGACGCCGACAGCAACAAAGAGGACTGAGTCATGAGCGAAGAAGTCCAAAGCGAACAGGCCGGCGCCGCCGCGACCACGACGGAAGAAGTCAGTCTGCTCGATCAGGCGATCGGGGCCACCAAACAGACCGAGCGCTCGCAGGCCGAGGAACTGATCCGCACCCTGACCGAACAGGCCATGGCCGGTACGGTCACCTGGGACAAGAACCTCACCAAGACCTTCAACGCCGCCATCGCCGCGCTCGACGCCAAGATGTCGGAGCAGCTGGCGGCGATCATGCACACGCCCGAGTTCGGTAAGCTCGAGGGCACGTGGCGTGGGCTGCATCACCTGGTCATGAACACTGAGACGGGTGCGTCACTCAAGATCCGCATGCTGAACATCGGCAAGCGCGAGTTGTTCAAAGACCTCGACAAGGCCGTCGAGTTCGACCAGAGCCAGATCTTCAAAAAGCTCTACGAGAACGAGTTCGGCTCCCCGGGCGGTGAACCCTATGGTGCCCTGATCGGTGACTACGAGTTCACCAACCATCCGGAAGACATCGACCTGCTCAGCAACATGGCGAGTGTCGCTGCGGCCTCGTTCTGTCCGTTCCTGTCCGCTGCCGATCCCAAGCTCATGGGTTTCGACAGCTGGACCGATCTGTCCAAGCCGCGCGACCTCGAGAAAATCTTCGAATCGGTGGAATACACGCGCTGGCGCAGCTATCGCGAGAGTGACGATTCGCGCTTCGTCGCCCTGACGATGCCGCGTGTGCTCGCGCGCCTGCCCTACGGCGCCAAGACCAAGCCGATCGAGGATTTCGCCTACGAGGAGGCCCCCGACGATGCGCAGGGCCGGCCGCAGGCAATGGCACACGACGATTACTGCTGGATGAATACGGCGTATGTCCTTGGCACGCGTCTTACGGATGCGTTCGCCAAGTACGGCTGGTGCACGGCGATCCGTGGCGCGGAAGGCGGCGGCAAGGTGGACGGGCTGCCGGCGCACATCTTCACGAGTGACGATGGCGATCCGGATCTCAAGTGCCCGACCGAGATCGGCATCACCGATCGACGCGAGAACGAACTCAGCAACCTCGGCTTCCTGCCGTTGAGTCACTACAAGAACACCGACTACGCCGTGTTCTTCGGTGGCCAGACGACGCAGAAGCCGAAGAAATACGATCGTCCCGAGGCGACCGCCAATGCCGCGATCTCGGCGCGTTTGCCGTACATCATGGCCACCGGGCGGTTCGCGCATTACCTCAAGGTGATGGCACGCGACAAGATCGGTTCGTTCATGGAAGCGTCGGACGCCGAAGCCTGGCTGAATCGCTGGATCCTCAATTACGTCAACGGCAACCCCGATGCCGGCCAGGAGATGAAGGCACGCTATCCGCTCGCCGAGGCCAAGATCACGGTCGAGGAGGTGCCGGGCAAGCCGGGCGCCTACAACGCCATCGCCTGGTTGCGTCCGTGGCTGCAGATGGAGGAACTCACGGCGTCTCTGCGCATGGTGGCGCGGATTCCGCAGATGGGTGGCTGATGCGATATACGCCCGATGTCGGGCGCAAGGTGAGCGTTCGTGCGTGCGCCGGATGATGCGGCGGCGGCCGCCAGTCGTGGTGCGGATCATGCGCTTGCGCATGATCTGATCCAGGCCGCGATCGATGCCACGGGCGATGTCACGCCGGTTGCCGGCGGCGTCACACTCGACGCCTTTCTCGCTGAACCGGATCCCTATCGGGCGCTGATACTGTGGTTGCGGCGTGGCCGTTGGACGCGGCGACAGATCATCGACGAACTCGATGACGCTGTCGCTGCGATCGACACGCGGCTCAATGATCAGCTCAACGCGATCCTGCATCACCCGGATCTACAACGCCTCGAGGCGTCGTGGCGCGGGCTGCACTTCCTCGTCGCACGT
>JAGRHA010000275.1 GCA_020445205.1 Gammaproteobacteria bacterium | reverse complement strand
TCACCAGCGACGAGGAAGGCCCATCGATCAACGGTACGGTGAAGGTCGTTGAAACGCTCGAGGCGCGCGGCGAGAAGATCGACTGGTGCCTGGTCGGCGAGCCGTCGTCGGAACATCGCCTCGGCGATGTGGTGAAAAACGGCCGTCGTGGTTCACTTGGTGCGCGCCTGACCGTCAAAGGTATTCAAGGTCACGTCGCTTACCCCCATCTCGCACGCAACCCGGTGCACGATGTAGCCCCGGCGTTGGCGGAGCTCGCGGCGACAGAGTGGGACAAGGGCAACGAGTTCTTCCCGCACACCACGTTCCAGATCTCGAACATCCACGCCGGCACCGGCGCGAGCAACGTGATACCGGGGACTTGCGAGGTGATGTTCAACTTCCGTTATTCGACCGAGACGACGCACGAAGGATTGCGGGAGCGCGTCGAGACGTTGCTCGACCGACACGGACTCGACTATTCGATCGACTGGAACCTGTCCGGCCTGCCCTTCGTGACCCCGCGCGGCGAATTGGTTCAGGCGGCACAGCAGGCGATCAGCGAAGTCGCCGGTCACGCGACCCGGCTGTCCACGGCAGGCGGCACGTCGGACGGTCGTTTCATCGCGCCGACCGGCGCGCAGGTGCTCGAACTTGGGCCGCTCAACGCGACCATCCACAAGGTCGACGAATGCGTCAGCGTGGACGACCTCGATCGCCTGTCGACGATGTACGAACGGATTCTCGAACGCCTGCTGACCTGATCCGCGTGCCGACTCAGCTCGTATTCTTGCTGCGCAACTGCAGACCGAGCACCAACTGATTGCGCAGGGCACGCACCAGACGCAGCTTCCCGGTGTCGAGTTGCAGGCCGTGCGGCTTGGCGTGTTCCGCGATGACGCAGCCGACGGGGCGGTCCTGTAGCACGAGCGGTAGGAATAGCAGCGCCCCGCTGGGACTGCAGGCGCTGTACCACGATGGGATCCCATGCCCCGCGCCGGCGATCGAGAGATCCTCGATATGCACATCGGTCTTCTTCGCCAGTGCGACATGAAACACATCGGGCTGGTACTTCTCCGGAAACCGCAGCGCCTTCAGGTAACGGTCGATATCCTCTCCGAATCCGATCCTGCCGACGTACTGGCCTTTGCCGACGTCGCGCAGGCACAGCGCCACGCGGCGCAGTCCGAATGCACGAAAAAGGGTTTCGAGCATGACCTGGGCGACCTCGTGCAGATCGGCGCCAGTGGCCAGGATCGCCGTGGCCTCCTGCAGGCCATCGAGCAGGATAGGCTCGGGATCGGCCGACACAGGCGCCGTGCCGCCATCGTCGTCAGGCAGCGCGACATCGGCAATCTCGTCGTCCGTCTTCTGCAGTTGCGCCGCCGCCTGGCGACTGCCGGCGAGCGCACGTAGCGCGGCCGGCGCACTGCTCGACGTCACGAGGACCTCGGCCAGAACGCGATACTCGGACTGCGCTGCCGTGACCACTTCACCGAGCCGCTCGCCGTCGAGCGCGATAACCTCCTGGAAACGCAGCAGCAGCTCACTCATCGATTTGTCACCCAGCGCCATGCCGGTCGCGAGGCGTTCGGTCACGGCGTTGGTGAAGGCGGCGATCTGACGCAGATGTTCTTCGATACTGTCGGGTTTGCGCGGTTTACCGCGATCGATGCGCTTCATGCTGTGGGTGATCGCGCGCGGAAAACTCCAATTGCGGCCGATCGCGATACCGAGCTGCTCGAAGCTCACGCCGAGCACACTGTGTTGCGCCTGTGCCGGCGAGGCGTCGTTATCCGCAACCTCCTGCGCGATCGCCGCGTACTCGTCAGGCAGATAATAGGCAACGAGGAGTTCGCCAAGATTGTGGAACATGGCGGCGAGAAACGCTTCTTCGCGGTTCGGCAGGCCGGCGTCATCAGCGGCCTCGCGTGCGAGCAGCGCGCCGAACATGCTCTTGCCGATCAGAGCCTTCACCTGCTCTGCACGTCCGTTCGAGGCAAACTGCTCGAACAACAGCAGCGATGCCGCCAGCGATCGAATGGGCTCGATGCCGAGGACGACGATGGCGCGCGAGATGGTGCCGACCTTGCCGGCGAAACCGGCATAGAAGGCCGAGTTCACGACCTTCAGGATCTTGTTGGTCAGCGCGTAGTCGCGCACGATGACGTCGGCCAGCTGCTCGCTGGATTTCTCCGCTGACGTCGACAGCCGGTTGAGGGTGCGAATGGTTTCGGACAGCGCCGGAAAATCCTGGTTGCGCTGCATGCGACGGGTCAGGAACTCGACGGCCCCGCCGGCGCTCTCGATTACGGCCTGCTGATCGACTTGCAAAGACATGCTGGACGCCATGGGTTCGACATAGCCCATGTATCGGTCGCTGGGAAGAAAACTTGTCCTGCCGCATTCAGCGCGAGGCGAATGTGGTTCCCGTGGCGACCCGGCCCCCGTGCGGGCCTAGCGCCATTGTCAGCGATCGCGGCGCTGCCAGCGGATCGCGACGAGACGCGTTCCCCCCTCGATGGCCCAGGCGCCGAGTTTGCCGAGCACCAGCAGCAACAGGACGATCGCAATCCACGAGACATAGTGCGCGAGCCCCTCTGCACCCGTCGGCACGAGCTGGGCGATCTTCGTGGTTTCGAGGAAGTAGCGCGCGAATCGCGCGATGCTGTCCGGGTCGCGGAACAATCCCCACGCGGCATAGATGGCGCCGCCCAAGGCCCATATCCCCAGGATAATGAGCAACGCGGCGAGCACCTGCACGAACCCGCGCCAGATCAGGCGCACTCCGCGCTCGTCGTTGCTGTAATCGTCGTCGATCTCCATCACTGCTTCCCTGACCGGGTCGTTGGGCTGTGCCCGGACCGACGGCATGCTACTCCTTCAACTTGATCTTCAGCGCGCCTTCTTCGACGTGGATATCCTCCACGCCGTCGGCGAAACTCTTCCAGAACCCGCCGCTGTCACCGAACTCGCTGACCAGATCGATATTCTTGAGCCCACCCAGCCATGCAGCGGGAATGGGTATGCCCATGATACTGACCCCTTTGAGTACCACGACCGGCCGCGCATCGCGGAAAGCCATTTCGACGCCCGTCGACACGCGCAGCGTCTTGCCGCCGAGGATGGGGAAATCGGGATCGACAGGCACCAGCAGGCGCGCACTCACGAGGTCATCGCTCAGATCCACGGATAACTTGCGGGCCAAGGCCTGGTCCTTGGCCACGATCGCGTTCAACTCGCGTTCGCTGAAACTCACTTCGCGTTTCGCACCCACCTCGCTGTAACGCTCGGGACGCAGCCACTGCTCGTCGCTCTCCTTACCCGCTTTGGTACCCGTGGCAGGCGTGGAT
>JAGRHA010000274.1 GCA_020445205.1 Gammaproteobacteria bacterium | reverse complement strand
AGCAGGTTGGCGAGCGTGATCCCGGTCTCGGTCTTGCCGACGCCACTCGGGCCCGCGAGCATGAACACACCGATCGGCTGGCGCGGATCGGCGAGATGGGCACGCGAGGTGCGGATACTCTGCGCGATCGCATCCAGTGCATGATCCTGACCGACGACGTACTCACCCATGCGTTGCTTCAGGTTCAGCACGGCGTTGATTTCGTCCGACAACATGCGCCCGACCGGGATGCCGGTCCAGTCCGAGACGACCTTGGCGATGGCCTGACCGTCGACGCAGACATGCATCAGCGGCGTCTCGCCCTGCAGCGTGCTGAGCTGCGCGTTCTTGTCTGTGAGTTCAGCGACCAGACGCGCACGCTCGTCATCACTGAGGGCAGCCGCGCTGTCCGACGCCGCCGGCGCATCGCTTGCGGCTTCGGCTTCCGCTTGCCCTGCGTCACCATCGCCGGCCGCTTCGCCTTCGAGCCGCGCGCGCAGCGCACGGATGTCGTCGACCAGCGTTTTTTCCTCGTCCCAGCGCTGTTCCAGCGCCGCGAGTTCGGCGCCGACATCGGCGTTCTCTTGCGCGAGCTCGGCGAGCTGTTCCCTGTGGTCGGCACCGATCGATTGCTCGCGGTGCAGGATGTCGGTGGCCACCTTGATCTGTTCGAGACGCCGCCGGGCGTCTTCGATCTCGGCCGGGATGCCGCTGTGACCGACAGCGACGTTCGCACACGCGGTATCGAGCAGACTCACGGCCTTGTCGGGCAGCTGGCGCCCAGAGATGTAACGCGACGATAGACGCACGGCCTCGGCGAGGGCTTCGTCGAGGATGCGTACCTTGTGATGGTGCTCGAGCGTGGCGGCAAGACCGCGCATCATCTCGACCGCCGAGCGTTCGGCCGGTTCTTCGACCTTGACCACCTGGAAGCGCCGCGCGAGCGCGGCATCGCGTTCGAAGTATTTCTTGTATTCGGCCCAGGTCGTCGCTGCGATCGTGCGCAATTCGCCACGCGCAAGTGCGGGCTTGAGCAGGTTGGCGGCATCACCCTGTCCAGCCTGGCCGCCGGCACCGATCATGGTGTGCGCCTCGTCGATGAACAGGATGATCGGCTTGGGCGACGACTTGACCTCGTTGATGACCGACTTGAGTCGGTTCTCGAATTCACCTTTCACACCCGCGCCGGCTTGCAACAGCGCGAGGTCGAGTGTGCGGATGGAGACATTACGCAACGGTGGTGGCACGTCACCGTTGGCGATGCGCTGGGCGAAACCCTCGACCACGGCCGTCTTGCCGACGCCGGCCTCGCCCGTGAGGATCGGGTTGTTCTGTCGACGCCGCGTAAGGATGTCGACCAGCTGGCGCACCTCGCCGTCACGTCCAAGCACGGGATCGATCTTGCCCTGCTTGGCCGCCAGCGTGAGGTCGACCGTGAACTGATCGAGCGCAGGCGTCTTGCTCGCGCGCCCCGGTGCACCTTCGGCGGCCACACTGCCGGGCTCCTCGAGCGCCAGCTGCTCGCTGCCCTCTTCGGTGTCGGCAGTGACCTTGGCCAGGTCCTGGCGCAATGCGTCGGCCGAGATGCTCGCGAGTTCCGCCGATGCCGAGCGCGCGACGCGCGCGAGCGACTCGTCGGTCAACAGTGCCAGCAACAGGTGGCCCGATCGCACACGCGATGCACTGTACTCGACAGAGGCGATGAGCCACGCGGCCTTGATCAGATTGACGATGTCGGGCGACAGCCCAGGCGTGCGCGCATTGCCGCGCTTGAAACCGTCGACTGCCGTCAGCAGATCCTTCGCGACCTTGCCGACATCGATCTCGTAGTGACGCAGGATCGCCGCCAAGTCGACGCCCGTCTGGTCGAGCAAACGCAGCAGCCAATGCTCGACCTCGGCGTTGTAGTGGGTATTCGTCAGCGCAAGGCTAATCGCCTCGGTCAAGGTGGAACGACATTGGCTGTCGAGTTTGCCGATCAGTGGCCTGATATCGACGGCTACCATCGCATCTCCTCTTCTCCCGATTTCGTTATACCCAGTTGCGCACTGGTTTCTGCATCCAACTATAGCGCCTAACCGCGGTGCGACACCAAGCGGCGCGGCATCGGCCGATGCCGGAACCGTTGCACAGGCTCACGGTGAATCGGCCTGACGCCGAGCCCGCTCAAACCTCGCCGAGGCCGACATGGCTGGCACGGAACACCGTCTCGGCCTGCGGTTCGTCGGTTGGCGCGACGCCCAGCCAGGTGTTCCAGCCGAGCCGCGGACCGCTGCCGTCGACCTGCCGGCCGAGCAGCAGGCGAGGCTTCTCCCCGCCCGCGAGCAGCAGGCGGACATCGAACGCACTTTCCGCACCGACGTACTGTCTTACCAGGCCGAACAAGGCACGCAGGCGGTTTTCCCGTGCCCCCGCATCGGGCAGCAACCGGCAGAACTGTCGATAGCGCAGAGGTCCGATGCGTATGCTGAACTTACCTTGCTCGTCCCAGGCCTGTGCGCCGAGCACGGTATCGATGCCGAGGCGGTTGTACTGCCCTGCGGGCACGGCACCCCCCGGCAGACGCGAACGCTGATCCTCGTCGAGCACCAGCCAACGGCCGACAAACTGCTGGATGGCGACGTTGACGCCGAAGGCGTTGGCCAACAGGGTCTGCAGGCTCCAGGCCGAGCGTGGCAGGTGCGAGAACTGACCCGCATAGGCGAGCAGAATACCCTCGTCAACAGGCAGCCTGTCGCTCTGCCCCGGCGTACCGAGACCGACCAACGACAGCAGCACACGGGTCAGCGCGTCGTCGTTGCCGCCGCCCCGACGCGCGCGTTCGTACGCGACCAGTGGCCGGTACTTCTCCCAGGCACGATAGAACAGCGCCAGCGTGCGTTGATTGAACAGGTCGAAGAAATCCCGCAGCGAGTGGTCACGTTGCCGGGCCTGGCGCAACAACAGGTCGAGATAGTGCTCAGGCAGGACGCCATTGGGACCGGTCAATCCCATGAAGCTGACGTGCATGTCGGCGCGCGGAGCGGCCGCATCACCGGTCAACGTGAGGCGGCTGATCTCTGCCGATGGGAAGCCACGTGCAAGCGTGGCGTGAAAGCGTACGAGATCCTGCGCCGGCGACGAGCTGTAACCCACGGCGACCGCCGGTCGGCGCGGCGTGCCCGCCCGGCGCGCCAGCGCCTCGATCAGGCGCACGGCCTGGAAGAACTCGAAGCGCCACGGCTCTTGCTGCAGCGCGTCTGCTAGAGAATGGTCTGTTCGCCGGCTCTCGGTGGCCACTTGCGCAATACCCCTTCCCGACCCCGCAGCGTGGCGACCAGGCAGGTGAACGAATTGACGCTGCAGTACAGCGCGAGGAACCGCTCCAGCACGGCGGCGAACAGAAACACGCCGCTGCCGGCGAAGCGACGCGGATCGAACTCGACGGTCACTTCGACACCGCTGACGACGGCACCGATACGACTGCCCGGCATGCGCGCGGTAACGCGGCGGGTCGAGACGGCACTGATGCCCTCGATCATGGCCTGCGTCTGCGCCGAGTCACGGAAATCGTACAAGCGCAGGATCTCACGCAGCACCGAGGCCCCGCGTTCGCCGCCCGTGATCGACAGGTGATTGAGATTGAGGTGCGAGATCAGGCGCCAGACCGCGCCTTTGCGCAGCGGTGGTCGTAAGGTCGCGGTCGGCGCCGTTAAGCTCTCGATGCGCGCGATCAGTGCGCCGCCCTGGCTCAAGCGCAATCGTGGCTCGCCACCACCGAATGGGAGGCGCGCCGGCAACTCGCGATTGAGGCAGGTGGTATCGACATGCGCGACCTGCCGCTGCGCGGCCGCCGGATCGAGCTTGAGGTCGACGAACGACAGGAACACCTCGCTGCCGGGATTATCCGCACCGGCCGCGCGCCGCACGGCATTCCAGTACATCCCACGTTGTGCGTCGGCATCACCGTGACCCACACCGAACAGCGGCAGACAGGTCTGCGCACCTTCGCCACCACTCACTGACACGCGCTCGACGCTGTACACCTCCGACGCCTTGGGTCGCCGCGCATCAGGCACGATACGGTATTCGAACACACTGTGGTCGAGCTGCAGCGGTTCTGCACGTTTGCGATACAGGTTCACCATCGGCGTACATCCGAGAGCGAAGGTATCGCGACCGATGCCTTTCGCGAGATCGCCGAGTTGGCTGCTGAAATAGACGTAGATCTCGGCATGCTTGCCGAAGCCATCCAACGCGGCCGCGAGCCCGCCGAGTTCGAAGAACAGGAACTTGTGCGGAAACGCGAAATACTCGGTGAGCAGGCGATAGCCGACGAACGATTGCGGTGGATACGGCAGCATGCCTTCGTCGGCACCGAAGCCGACGCTGCGGATGGTATCGGCATGCAACACGACCGGCGCCTGGTCGCCGTCGGGATCGACCAGCGCAACCCGGATCACGTCGTTGAACAAGGCCTCGTACATCGGGAATACATGCTGGCCCTGGCCGCGCAGATAGAACTGCAGTCGTGGCGGCGCCAGATCGCCCAGCGTCGCCTCCTTGGCCATGCTGACCAACGACAGCTTCAACACCGAGTTGGTCTCGGCGAGCTCTGGAATCGTCGGCGCACCGAGCGCGTTCGCCGACAACTTGGCGTCGGCGACCTGAATCGGCCACAACTCGAGCGGATAGCAGGTGCGGAACCTGCAAGGTTCGCCGTCCACCGCTTCGCTCTCGATCTCGCTGCCGGCAGCGACGCGGTGCGAACCGACCAGCTCGGGTTTCACTTGAAGCTGCACGATCGCCATCGACGGAATCGGCGCCAGGTAGTGCGGGTACAGCACGCCCAGCATGGCGTCGCTGAGTTCGGGAAAGTCGTCGTCGAGCTTGTGACGGATGCGCGCGTTGAGATACGCGAAGGCCTCGATGAGGCGCTCGACATGTGGATCTTCGATCGTGTCAGCACTGATGCGCAGGCGTGCCGCGATCTTCGGATGCTCACGCGCGAACTCGGCCGCCATGCCGCGCACGTAGCTGAGCTCCTCGTTGTAGTACGGCAGCAGGTCGTCAGTCATCGCTCGAATCCCTGACTTCGACCGTGCCCGTGACGGGCTCGAGTGCCGAGTCGAACACGAGTTTCTCCGGTGCCGGCTCCGCATACACCACGGCGTCGATGCGGAAGCGCAACGTGCGATCGAGCGGCTCGGCGTTGTCGAGCAGCGTCACGCGCACGCTCTTGAATCGAGGCTCGTAGCGACGGATCACACCTTCGATCGTGCGCACGAAATTGAGGCGGCTGTCGGCGGCACTCATGTTGGTGCCGGTGAAATCGGGTATACCGTAGTTGACCAGCGAACTCTCGAGTTCCGGCAGTCCGTTGGGAAAATTGGCGATGCGGCGACGCGTGTTGAGCAGCGCTTCGAGATCACGACGGATGGCGATGTGGAAATCGCGATAGGTCTGCGCCGCGACAGGCGGCGGCTCGGTCGATACGCCGGGCTCGTCGTCGAGCAGACGATCGATGATCGAGAGTCGGAGGGCCTTGTCGTCGGTCATGCTGCAGCGGCGCGCGGTTACGCGGACCTTTCGAACTCGATCGCCTGCACTTGCATGATCGGAACAGCCTCGTCACCGACGAGCAAGGTGCGCTGACCGATACCGAGCACGGGTTCGCCTTCGCCCCCGTGCCAGTCACTGATCCTGCCGAGAAGCACCTGGTCGCTGCTCTCGCCGAGCGCATTGGCATACACCGCAGGTATGAACACCTCGCCTTCGGGTCCGTCGCTGACGAGGATATGTGTGCGTCGCCAGATCAGGTCGCGCGGACGCTGCGGCGGCGCGAATTCGAGCGAAATGATCTGCTCGAACGGCACCCAGTAGTAACTGCCCTTGGTGGTCAGCACTTCGAGGAAGCCCGCGGTCAGATCATCCAGGTCGCGCAGATCGTCGAATGCCTGACCATCACAGACCCCGGACACTGCCGGGCGCAAGTCCTCCGCCTCGGCGAGCAGGGCCGCCGCGCGCGCGCCGTCGCCTTCGCGCAGGAACACCGAGGCTTCGAGATACTTCTCCAGCGCCGGCGTGGGTTGTCCAACGAATTCCGGCAAGCGGCCATCGCGGAAGAACTCGCGCCGCGACAACTCGGCACGCAGCACCTGCCGCCACAAGGCCAGCGCCGGGGCTGCCTCGATATCCTGGTTGCCGAGCGCATCGAGCATCTTGTCGGCGCGTTCGAGTTCGCCATTGATGCACAACAGCTCGGCCAGCAGGCCGCGACTGTCACGGTCGGTGGGCGATTTCTTCACGGTCGCGGTCACGATCTCGATCGCCCCCGCCAGGTCCCCGCTCGCGAAGCGCTCAGAAGCCTTGTCAGCCGACATCGATTTCTCCTTATTCCCCCGGCGAAATTTCCGTCACCAGTTTGACGGCAGTGACGACCTGGTCCAGCTGAAAATGCGGCCGCAGGTGCATGACACAATAATAGCGTCCCGGCTTGCCTGGAAGCTCGCGTACGTCGACGCGGCCCTCACGCAACGGCGCCCTGGCCTTGGCCTGGGAACTCGCTTCGTCGTCGTCGATGGTATAGCGATGCAACCAGCGCTGCAGATAGTCCTGCACCTGTTCCGCGGTCATGAACGAGCCCACACGGTCGCGGCCGATCACTTTGAGGTAATGCGCGAAACGCGCGACGCAGAACATGTACTGCAGCATCGACGACAGGCGTGCATTGACGGTGGCGATGAGTTCATCGAACCGTCGCGGCTGCTGCACCGAGGCACTGCCGAAGAACGCCGACCAAGGCGTGTCCTTGCAGAAGCACAACGGCATGAATCCCAGCTCGCCCAGTGTCTTTTCGTCACGGTCGGTGATCAGCATATCGGTCGAGTACTTCGGCGCCACGCCGGCCGGATCGCTCGCGAAACAATGTTGTGGCAGTCCGGTAACGAGGCCGCCCGATTCGATGCCACGTTCGACGCCCTGGATGCTCGCCAGCCATCCCGACTCCGCAAACGCACGCACCAGTACCGAGCCGAAGGCGTACACGGCGTTGCCCCAGAGATAGCGCGAATTGTCGGGCCCACCCACCTGCTCATGGAACAGGAAGGCGTCGCTGCGCTGGCCACTGTCGGTATAGGGTTTGCGCGCCAGCACGTGCGGCAGTACGAGACCGACGAAGCGTGCGTCTTCGGTGTCGCGGAACTGACGCCACTTGAG
This sequence comes from Gammaproteobacteria bacterium, assembly GCA_020445205.1. Taxonomy (GTDB): domain Bacteria; phylum Pseudomonadota; class Gammaproteobacteria; order Chromatiales; family Chromatiaceae; genus Thiosocius. The sequence goes on along the minus strand of JAGRHA010000274.1, from coordinate 390 downwards.
GTATTCGAGCTGGTCGAAGGTGCGCGGTAGATCGAGCGGCGGTGCCAGCATCGAGAAATCGTCGACACCGAACAAGGTGGGGGCCGCCCCCATCACGATGGGTGCGAACGCTGCGGCGGCGACATGTGACAACGACTCGATCGCTTCCATGTCACTGGGCTTGCGGTGCGAGAAGGCGTAGTCGCCGAGGATGACGCCGAACGGCTCGCCGCCCGGCGTGCCGAACTCGTCACTGTAGATCTTGTTGAACAGCTGGCTCTGATCGAACTCGATGACGCTGTCGCTGCGATCGACACGCGGCTCAATGATCAGCTCAACGCGATCCTGCATCACCCGGATCTACAACGCCTCGAGGCGTCGTGGCGCGGGCTGCACTTCCTCGTCGCACGT
>JAGRHA010000273.1 GCA_020445205.1 Gammaproteobacteria bacterium | reverse complement strand
TTGCAGCGCGCGTCAGTATTCCACGGGCGGCCGGCATGCGTTGTGATGCTGTGCCTGTTCGACATGTCCAACGGACTGCGTGTTGCGATGTCACTGCGGCCGCGCCGCACTGTACACACCGCATGGCATGGCATGGGTGGGTGCGGCGGTTTCCGGCTTGTTCCGATGTTCGGCGATGGCCGCGTGACCTGACGTCGATACGGCCGGCGTCGTGATCGTCAGCGCATCGCGACTGCCGGTGTCCGGGACATGAACGGCTATCGGTCGGCGCCATCCTGCGCCATGCTCGCACTTGAGCAACGCGCTTGTAGAAGTCAGGGGGACCATCCGCACGAACGGCGGCATGGCAGTATCCATGGTCGCGCATAAGAATTGACTAATATTCTGTCGCCGGGTTAGAATTCCCGCGCTTTTTTCAGCGCATCAGCCGCCGAACGTCGCCGCCCGACGGTTCATTTCTCCGGGGCGCGGCCGATGGAACGACGGTTCCGCTACATGATGGCGTACCGGAGGGAAATAAAGCCCGGCCCCGGACGTCCATTACGAGATCTCGTTCGCTGCAAGACATGCCACCGAAGCGTGGTTTCGACGCGGCTTTGATCGTTGGCCAGCCAGGGGGTTACGACATGGCGCACTCCGCCGTTGCTGCGACAGCGCAGTACAACTACGACATCGTCAAGAAGTTCGCCGTGATGGCGCTTGTCTGGGGTGTACTCGGCATGTCGGCCGGTACGTACATCGCCGCCGAGTTGGCATTTCCGTTCCTCAACTTCGATATCGCCGAAATCACTTTCGGCCGCCTGCGTCCGGTACACACCACGCTGGTGATCTTCGGTTTCGGCGGAAGTGCGCTGTTCGCGACCTCCTACTATGTCGTGCAACGCACCAGCCAGGCGCGCCTGGCCAGCGACTGGATGGCGAACCTGACCTTTTGGGGATGGCAGCTGTCGGTGCTGGTCGGCATCATCGGCTATATGAACGGCATCACCGAGGGTAAGGAATACGCCGAGTTCCCCTGGTATGTCGATCTCGTCATCACCGTGACCTGGGTATTCTACTTCCTGGTGTTCGTGATGACCCTGCGTCGCCGCTCGCAGCCGCATATCTATGTCGCCAACTGGTTCTACCTGGCGTTCATCCTGGCCACGGCCATTCTGCATATCTTCCGCAACCTGTCCGTACCGGTCGGCCTGTTCAACACCACGTCGTACAGCTTGTACTCGGGTGTTCAGGACGCGATGGTGCAGTGGTGGTACGGTCACAATGCAGTGGGCTTCTTCCTCACGGCCGCGTTCCTCGGCATGATGTACTACTTCGTGCCGAAGCAGGCCGGTCGCCCGATCTATTCCTATCGCCTGTCGATCGTGCATTTCTGGGCGCTGTCGTTCATGTACATGTGGGTCGGTGGTCACCACCTGCACTGGACGGCGCTGCCGGACTGGGCGTCGTCGCTGGCGGCCGCGTTCTCGATCCTGCTGCTGCTGCCGTCGTGGGGCGGCATGATCAACGGCATCATGACCCTGTCCGGCGCATGGGATAAGTTGCGTTCGGATCCGATCATGCTGTTCCTGATCACCGCGCTGTCGTTCTACGGCATGTCGACCTTCGAAGGTCCGATGATGTCGCTGAAGAGCGTCAATGCCCTGTCGCACTACACCGACTGGACCGTCGGCCATGTCCACTCCGGTGCACTGGGTTGGGTGGCCATGATCTCCTTCGGTTCGTTCTACCACCTGATTCCGCGCCTCTGGGAGACACGTCTCTACAGCGTGCGCCTGGTCTATGTGCATTTCTACCTGGCGACGATCGGCATCGTGCTGTACATCGCATCGATGTGGGTTTCGGGTATTGGCCAGGGCCTGATGCTGCGTACCTTCGATGATTACGGCAACCTCGCTTACACGTTCATCGAAACCGTCGTGTTCATGCACTGGCCGCTGGTCGTGCGCATGATCGGTGGCATGTTCTTCGTGTCGGGCATTCTGGTCATGGTGTTCAACGTGTTCATGACCGTGCGCAACGCCAAGCTCGAACAGGCGGCGCTGGAGGCGAAGATCGCCGCCAAGCTGGCCAAGGCCGGCGCCTAAGGGCCGCGATCAAAGAGGTTACGACGAATGAAACTGTCTCACGAAAGCATCGAAATCAATGCCGGTCTGATGATCGTGCTGACGCTGATCGCGATCTCGATCGGTGGTCTGGTCGAGATCGTGCCGCTGTACTACATCAAGGATACGATCGAGAAAGTCGAGGGTGTACGTCCGTACACGCCGCTCGAGCAACGCGGTCGCGACATCTATATCCGCGAAGGCTGCTATACCTGCCACTCGCAGATGATCCGGCCGTTCCGTGATGAGGACATGCGCTATGGCCACTACTCGCTCGCCGCGGAGTCGAAATACGACCATCCGTTCCAATGGGGTTCGAAGCGCACCGGTCCCGATCTCGGGCGCGTGGGTCGCAAGTATTCGAATGCCTGGCACACGCAGCATCTCAATAACCCGCGTGACGTCGTGCCCGAATCGATCATGCCGAACTACCCGTGGCTGTTGCGTAACGAACTCGATTTTTCCGACATCGCTGATCGCATGCGCGCGCTCAAGATTGTCGGTGTGCCGTATTCCGAGAGCGAAGAGGAGTATCTGGCGAACGTCGAGCAGTTCGGCGTGGAGATGGCCGAGCAGTTCGACATCAACAAGGCAGATCAAAGCCTGATCACGCAGGCGCAGTCCGAGGATTGGGACGGCGACAGATCGCGCCTGACCGAGATGGACGCATTGGTTGCGTACCTGCAGGTACTCGGCACGATGGTCGACTTCAGCAAATACGACGAAGGTTACTTCGCCGAGTTCCGCTGAGTCGGGTTTCATCTGAACGGGTAGGTTGAATCGCATGATGGAATGGCTGTCACAGATGGAGAACACCAAGCCCCTGGCACTGGTGATCTTCTTCGTCGTTTTCGTCGCCATCGTGCTGTACGTGTTCACGGGTAAGAAGCGCAGCAAGCGTCTCGAGTCGTATAAGAACATTCCGTTTCTCGACGATGACGCACCCGCTGAGCGAGAAGACAAAGGTTCGAAGTAATGGTTGAGCAAAACCGAGGCAAGGCAGTCCAGACCACCGGCCACGCATGGGACGGGGACCTGCAGGAATTCAACAACCCGCTGCCACGCTGGTGGCTGTGGTCGTTCTACGCGACCGTGATTTTCGCCATCATCTATTGGGTCTGGTATCCGGCATGGCCGATCGCGTCGTCCTTCACCAAGGGCATCGGCACGGTCACCTACCAGTCGGGTGGGAAGGAAGTGACGACGCACTGGAACACCCGTGGCGAACTCATCGAAGAGATGCAGCGTGGCAGTGAGACCCTGAAGCAGCAGGCCTATCTCGAGAAGGTCGCCGCAGCGTCGTACGACGAGATCGCCAACGATCCCGAAATGAGCGCGTTCACGCAGTCGATGGCCAAGGTGTTGTTTGCCGACAACTGCGCTGCGTGTCACGGCATCGGCGGTACGCCGGCGAAGATCGGTCAGTATCCCAACCTGCGTGACGACGCGTGGCTGTGGGGTGGTGAGATCGTGCAGATCCAACACACGATCGAAGCCGGTCGTACCGGCTTCATGCCGGCCTTCGGTAGCGTGCTCGGCGAAGACAAGATAGAGCAGCTTGCGAACTATGTGCTGAGCCTGTCGGGACACGAGGTCGATGCCACGAAGGCCGACGCCGGTCGTGCCATATTCCAGGGCACGGAAGGTGGTTGCCACTACTGCCATACGCCGTCCGGCAAGGGGCTGGCGTCGCAGGGGGCGGCGAACCTCACGGATGCAATCTGGACCGTCGCCGATGTGCCCGGTGCGAGTGACGACAAGGCGCGCATCCAAGCCGTCGAGGCCGTGATCGCCAACGGGGTCCAGCGCCAGATGCCGGCGTGGCAGGGGCGTCTGAACGATACCGAGATCAAGCTGCTGACGGCCTACGTTCACAGCCTGGGCAGTTGATCGCTTGGGCAAACCGTGGTCAGTGAAAAAGGCCGCTTGCGGCCTTTTTCGCGCACGGTGTCCGGGCTGCGGTCGTAAACTCCCTGAGAGCAGGCGGCCGCGCACCCCGGTACGCCGCGGCGAGCGTGGAACGTGTGTCGTGTGAGATAGTCGAAGGTCCGATGGAACAGCCGAATCAGCAAAGCGAACTCTACGCCGCACGCACGCATATCTATCCGCGTTCCGTCAGCGGGCGCTTTCGGCGCCTGAAGTGGGCCGTGGTGATCCTCGCGTACGGCGTCTATTTCCTGTTGCCCTGGTTGCGCTGGGAACGTGATTTCGGCGACAACCAGGCGGTGCTGTTCGATCTCGTCGGGCGCAAGTTCTATTTGTTCGATCTTGTCGTCCATCCGCAGGACATCTTCTGGCTCGCGGGCCTGTTGATGATCGCGGCCTACCTGTTGTTCTTCGTCACCGGTCTGGCCGGGCGTGTGTTCTGCGGCTACTTCTGTTTCCAGACGCTGTGGACAGATGTCTACATCTTCATCGAACGGCTTGTGCAGGGTGAACGTCCGGCACGCATCCGCCTTGCCAAACAGTCGTGGAACGCGCACAAGGCGTTGAAGATCGGGCTTACGCACCTGCTGTGGTTGGTGATGGCGTTCATCACCGGACTCACCTTCGTGCTCTATTGGGGCGATGCACCGCGGCTGGTGGTCGATTTCTTTACTGGCCAGGCGCCGTTTGCCGCGTACGCGACGACCATGTTTCTGACCACCACCACCTACGTCATGGCCGGTGTGGCTCGCGAGCAGGTATGCACCTACATGTGTCCCTACGCGCGTTTCCAGGCCGTGATGTTCGATGCCGACACGCTCATCGTGTCGTACCACGAGACGCGCGGCGAAGGTGGCAAGGGGCGCGCCAAGCTCGGCGGTCAGCTCAAGACGCGTGCACAGCGCCATGCTGCCGGTGTCGGTGACTGTATCGACTGTGGTTACTGCGTGCAGGTGTGCCCGACGGGCATCGATATCCGTAACGGCCTGCAGATCCAATGCATTTCGTGCGCGCTATGCATCGACGCCTGCGACAACATCATGGACTCGCTCGGTTGGGAACGCGGCCTGATCGGCTACAGCTCGCAACGCGTCGAAGACGGCGGCAAAAAGGCGCGCCTGCTACGGCCGAAAGTCATCGGTTATGCGGCGATCCTCGTATTGGCGGTCGGCCTGCTGGGGTGGAGCGTGTCCAACCAGGCGCCGTTCGATTTCGTCGTCGCGCAGGTGCGGCAGCCGATCTACACGCAGTTGTCCGATGGTCGCATCCAGAACAGCTACGAGATCAAGGTCAACAACAAGACCGACAAGACTCTGACCCTGCGTTTCACCGCGCAAGGGCTGCCCGCGGGTGCCGAACTCGATCTCGGGCGTTTCAGCGAGGTCTCCCTGCATCCTGAACAGCGCCTGCGCCTGGCCGCCAAGGTGCGTGTCATGCCGACCCGGTTCGATGGCCAGAGCCATCCCTTCGACGTCGTTGCCGTGCCCGAGGATGCTTCCGGCCTGTCGCCGGTGCCGCACCCCAGTGTGTTCTACGTCCCCGAGCGATGAACATGTCCGCTTCACAGGTACTGACGACGATCGGCATCGGTGTGCTCGCCGAAGTAATGCTGTTCTTCTTGATGACGCGTGTGTTCCGGTTCGCCGGCAAGACCGCAGGCATGATCGTTGCGCTGCTGGTGCTGCTGATCTATGTACCCTATGCCATTCTGACCTGGCCCGGCGCCGACGTGTTCGCCATCCACCTCGCCGTGCTGCTGACCGTGGCGTACGCCCTGGGCATGGTCGGCGCGCGTGTCGGCAAGCGCTGGCACTGGGCGCCCGCGCTGATCGTGGCGTTCTTCACGTTCGTCGTCGCGACCAACATCGTGTTCCTCGGCGTCGCCGAGCAGGGAATCACGGGCCTGTTCGCGCAATTGCTGCCCGAACCGCGGACGTCCGAGGTCGTGGATTCGCGATTCCCGGGTACGGTGTCGCACGACTTCCAGGAAAAGGAGTCGCTGTACAACGCCTACCTTCGACAGGTCGACAAGCAGCATGCGCGTGGCTGGCAGGTGCGCAAGGGCTGGCGCTATAAACCCGTCGTCGGCCAGCTGGCGACCTTCGTGGTATCCGTCGCCGACCGCGACGGCTTACCCGTGACGGGCGCCGTGGTCGATGGGCGTTTTCTGCGGCCGTCGAACAGTCGCGACGACTTGGCTTTCCACATGGACGAGGTGACGCCCGGCGAATATCGCGTGGGCCTCGAGATGCCACTGCATGGCCTGTGGGACCTGGTGCTGCACATCCGGCTCGGTGACGAGTTGCACGAGATTCGCGCCCGGACCTCGGTCGGCGAAGCTGCGGAGCAGGCGTCGTGAACGCGGAGACGCCGTGTTTCCATTGTGGCCTGCCCGTGCCGCCCAATGCCGACTACAGGGTCGACATCGACGGCAGCCCGCGCGCCATGTGCTGTCATGGCTGCCAGGCCGTCGCACAGGCGATCGTCGATGGCGGACTGACCTCTTTTTATAGCCATCGCGAATCGCCATCGCGCAAACCCGAAGACCTCGTGCCCGAGGCGCTGCGGCGCTTCGAGCTTTACGACCAGCCGGCACTGCAGCGCAGTTTCGTCGAGAGCGACGAAGGCGAGGTGCGCAATGCCTCGTTGATCCTCGAAGGCATCACCTGCGCCGCCTGTATCTGGCTCAACGAACGCCACGTCAACGCGCTCGACGGCGTATTGGATTTCTCGGTCAACTACAGCACGCATCGTGCACGCGTGCGCTGGGACGACACGCGTATCCACCTGTCCGACATTCTCAAGGCAATCACCGAGATCGGTTATGTCGCGCACCCGTTCGACCCTGGTCGACAGGAGATGGTGCACAAGAAGGAGAAGTCGAAGGCCTTGCGCCGCCTCGCGGTCGCCGGCCTCGGTGCGATGCAGGTCATGATGCTCGCAGTCGCGATGTACGCCGGTGATTACTACGGTATGGAGGACTCGCTGCGCGATTTCATGCGCTGGGTCAGCCTGCTGTTGACGCTGCCCGTGGTCACCTATTCGGCGAGCAGTTTCTTCGTCACCGCGTGGCGCGATCTCAAGCGGCGCCACTTGAGCATGGAGGTGCCGGTATCGCTGGCGATCGGCGGCGCCTTTGCGGCGAGCATCTGGTCGACCGTGCACGGCGGCGCCGAGGTCTACTACGACTCGGTATGCATGTTCGCGTTCTTCCTGCTCGCGAGCCGTTACCTCGAGATGGGTGCGCGCCACCGCGCAGGCGAAGCCGCCGAGGAGCTGGTCAAGCTGCTGCCCGCGACCGCCACGCGCCTAGGTGGCGACGGTGAGCAGATCGTCGCGGTGTCCGAGCTCGCTCCCGGCGACCGCGTGCTGGTGCGCCCGGGCGAGACAGTGCCTGCGGATGGCATGGTCGTCGACGGTCGCAGCTCGGTCGACGAATCATTGCTGACGGGCGAAAGTCTGCCGCGGCCGCGCGTCGCTGGTGAAGAACTCGTCGGCGGCAGCGTCAACGTCGAGAGTCCGCTGGTACTCGAAGTGCAGAAAGTCGGCGAAGACACGCTGGTCTCGGCGATCGTGCGCCTGCTCGATCGGGCGCAGGCGGAAAAGCCCCGAGTCGCTCAGCTCGCCGATCGCATCGCCGGCTATTTCGTTGGTGTGTTGTTGCTCGTGGCCACCGCGGTCGCCACCTGGTGGCTGCTGAATGCGCCCGAACACGCCTTTGCCGTGACGTTGTCGGTGCTGGTCGTCACCTGTCCATGCGCACTGTCGCTGGCGACACCGACCGCGGTCACCGCGGCGTCGGGTGCGCTGACACGCATGGGACTGCTGACCACGCGCGGGCACGCACTGGAGACCCTGGCGCAGGTCAGTCATGTCCTGTTCGACAAGACCGGCACGCTGACCCGCGGCCTGCTGCAGTTGTCGCAGGTCAGCGTGCTAGCACCTTCGCGCGTCGACGAAGCCCGTTGCCGGGCGCTGGCTGCGGCGCTCGAAAGTGGCTCGGAGCATCCCGTGGCCAAGGCGCTCGCGGCCCACGTCACGAAGCCGCCCACGGTCAGCGAGTTGATCGCGCTGCCGGGGCACGGCATGCAGGGCGAGATCGATGGTCGCTGCTACCGCATCGGTACACCGACCTATGCTGCGGAACTCAGTGGTGCCGCAGAACCGGCCGTGCATGACAGCGACGCTACGCAGGTCGTGCTCGCCGATACCGACGGCCTGTTGGCCAGATTCGAATTCCGTGACGAATTGCGCCCGGATGCCGACGTGGCGATCGAGCGCCTGCGTGCGCTGGGTCTCGAGCTCGAGATCCTCAGCGGCGATGCCGCCGGTGCTGTTCAGCGTGTGGCGTCGCAGCTCGGCATCACGCACGCGCGCTCCGGCCTGCGACCGGACGACAAGCTCGCGCGTGTGCGCGAGCTGCAGGGTGCGGGGCATCGTGTCGTGATGATCGGTGACGGCGTCAACGACGCGCCCGTGTTGGCGGGCGCCGACGTGTCGGTGGCGATGGGGCAGGGTGCCCAGCTCGCGCACGCCAGCGCCGATATGGTCGTGCTGTCCGAGCGCCTCAGCGTGCTCGCCGACGGCGTGCGCAAGGCGCGCGCGACACGCACGGTTATCAAGCAAAATCTGGCCTGGGCGATCCTGTACAATGTGGCGGCTGTACCGCTGGCTGCGGCGGGCCTCGTCGCGCCCTGGATGGCGGCCATCGGAATGTCGGCCAGTTCGCTGGTCGTCGTGTTCAACGCGCTGCGTCTCAAGGGCAGCGACTGAAGGGCGGAACTCGCATGTCGGTACTGTACCTGTTGATCCCTCTTGCAGTCGGCCTGATGGTGGTCGCAATCGCCTTTTTTCTGTGGACCGTGCGCACGGGTCAGTACGATGACCTCGAGGGCCCGGCACACAGGATCCTCATGGATGACGATGATCCGATGATCCCGGGCAATGCCCGACCGAAAAAGAAAGCGCCGGCGCCGACCGCGCGCGATGAAGACACGAAGGCGTGATGGGACCCCATACAGCACCGCATCCAGGAGATCGCATATGTTCAGTTTCGACAACTTCGCCATGACCATCGTGGTCGCGCTGATTGCACTCGCATGGCTCAGCTTCCTGTCGGTCATCCTCGCCGGCTGATCCTTGTCGGGTGACACGAGCGTGGCGCTGCACCAGTGCCTCGCGCGGTGTCGCCGGCGCCCTTTCCGGGCACCCGTTTCGCGTTTCAAAACCGCGCCAGTGCCACGCCACTGATTGGCAAGTGGCGTGTTGCCATCCACCGTTATTTTGTCTGTGGCACATCGACTACGCACCGCGCGCGCTTGGTGAACACCGAGAACCCAGTGGGGCGTCGCCATCGATCGGGTGTTGCGCTGCGCTGGGGACGCGTGGCTTGTGTCGCGTTCTGCCCGCTACCACACAAAGCAAAAGGCCCGCTTGCGCGAGCCTTCGGTGACTGATGAGGCGAGCCGGTTCAGGCCGCAAGTGCGCCGCGTAGCTTGCGCATCGCTGCGGCTTCGATCTGGCGGATGCGTTCGGCCGACACGCCGTACTCGTCGGCGAGTTCATGCAGCGTCTTCTTGTCTTCGCTGAGCCAGCGACGCGTGACGATGTCGCGGCTGCGCTCGTCGAGTGCGGCCAGCGCTTCGTACAAACCGTCACGCTCGGCCTGCTCGCTGTCTGCCTGTTCCAGCAACAGTGACGGTTCACTGCGCAGATCGGGCAGGTACGCGGCCGGGGCGACGCTATTGTCGTCGTCATCGCTGTCGCTGCCGTCGAATGCCATGTCGCTGTTGGCGAGGCGCGACTCCATCTCGAGTACGGTCTCGGGTTTGACGCCGAGGTCCTCGGCGACCGATTCGACCTCCTGTTGCGAGAACCAGCCGAGGCGCTTCTTGGCGCTGCGCAGGTTGAAGAACAGTTTGCGCTGCGCCTTGGTCGTCGCGATCTTGACGATGCGCCAGTTGCGCAGGATGTATTCGTGGATTTCGGCCTTGATCCAATGCACGGCGAACGACACCAAGCGTACGCCCATGTCGGGATCGAAGCGGCGCACCGCTTTCATCAGACCGATCGTGCCTTCCTGCACGAGATCGCCCTGCGGCAGCCCGTAGCCACTGTATTGACGTGCAATGCGCACGACGAATCGCAGGTGCGACATGACCAGTGCCTGTGCCGCGGCGAGATCCTTGTGATCGCGCAGGCGCACGGCCAGATCGTGTTCCTCTTCGGCCGACAGCATCGGCAACTGGAACGCGGCACTGATGTACGCGTCCATATTGCCGGTCGGCAGGGTCACCGGGATTGCAAGGTCTTTGCTCATCGGGTGCGATTTCCTCTCCTTATCCAAAGTCGAATTTAGCACTCAAGATCGACGGCTGCCAAGCGTTGCCTGGCACTCCGGGGGTAAGAGTGCTAACCAGGTCAAAAAGTTCCAATAAGGTCCTAAGCCTATGTTTTCAATATGTTTCACCGCATCCCTCCGGGGCTCTCGGGCGGGTGATCGTGGCGAATACGACGATTATTAGCGGGCCGCTGCCGCCGCGCTTGAGTGTGCAGTTCGTCAGGTACCGACGGGTGCCGAAGGCAGGTCGCGCGGCGGCCAAAGGCGGCGCTGCCGCGGCAGTGGCCGTGAGCGCGTTCCATGTCCGCAGGAGGTGTGGGATACACTTGCTTGACGAAACGCGACCATGGGTGGCTTGCCGCAGGGGCTGATGAACGGGCGAGGTGGCGGGAATGTCTGCCGACAATGACACGGGCTTACCGGTGTCACGGCACCGAATGCACGACGGCACGCCGTTCGAGATCCATCCCTGCATCGACGGCGCCCACCCGTTCACGCGCGCGCAGTGGCGAGCCGAATTGCAGCGCGGCATGCGCAGGCTTTCGCCGCGCTCTCGCTGGCAGCGGTTCGCGTCGGGAATCCACGAGCTCAGTGAGCAGCAGCTGGACGCCCTGACCGATGTCGACGGATTGCAGCGCGTGGCATTGTGCGCCGTGATCCCGCGGCACGAGGGCTACGAAGGTATTGGCATCGCACGTTACGTGGTGCTGACGGACGAGCAGCAGCGCATCGCCGAGTTTGCGCTCACGGTGATCGACCGATGGCAGGCGCAGGGCGTGGGGGCGGCCCTGTTGCAGCGGTTGTCGTCGGTTGCGCGTGACAATGGCATCGAGATGCTGCGCGGGTTCGTCTTCGCGAGCAATGCCGCGATGCTCGCACTATGCCGGCGCCACAATGCAGCGATCACGGCGGTTGATGGGGTGTTGCAGGCCGATTTGGTGCTGCGCGGCGCCGAACCGACGCCGGTGGTCGATGGCAGCGTGCGGCGAGCGCACGGCCGTAACCGATCGTAACTCGAGACATCCGTTGCAGGGTACCGGCGATGCACCGGTACCCTGCTGTAGATCGGCGACTGGGCGGCGCTACCCGGTCAGCGGTTCTTCTTGCCTTTGCCACCACCGCCCGGCGAGTCACCGGTGCTGCTGCTCCCGCCGAGTGTGACACTGACCGATGAGCTCGCCGAGTTACCGGTGAGGTCGACGGCCGTCGCCGTGACGGTATAGCTGCCGGCTGCGAGCTTGCGCGTATTCCAGTTGCACGACGCACTGCTGGTGCCGACGCACTTCAGCTGGCCGTCGACGGAGAGACTGAACTGCGACATTCCCTGATCGTCACTGCCGTAACCCGACAGCGACACATTGCCGCTGACCGTGGCGCCGTCACTCGGGCTGGTGATCACGACGTTGGGCGCGGTCGTGTCGTTGCTGTTTGCGACGTTGACGAAAATGTCCTGCGACACACCCACGTTGCCGGCGGCGTCGCTGGCACGCGCGCTGATGCGATGCTGGCCATCCGACGCTGTGGTGGTATCCCATGCAAACAGGTAGCCGGACGAGGTCGCCTGGGTTTCGCGCACGACCTTGCGTCCGTCGATATACAGATCGACGCTGCTGACGCCGAAGTCGTCCGTCGCGTGGATCACGATCGACAAGTCGCCGCTGACGCTGCTGTAGTCGGCCGGAGCGGCTACGGCGACGGTCGGTGGCGTGACGTCGGAGGTGTCGGCGTTCGATGCCAGCTGCACGGCTGCGAGGGCATTGATGCGGCCGTGGCCGTAGTACCCATCCCAGCCGGCCGCGCCGAGGTCGTCGGCCGTGCTCGACACGACGGCGAGTACGTCGGTTGCCGTCAACGATGGGTTGGCGGCCATGACGAGCGCGGCAACGGCGGCCGTGTTCGGGCTCGCGAATGACGTTCCGCTGACACTCGAGTAGCCGCCTCCGCGATCCGTGGTAAGGATCGCCGAGCCGGGCGCCGCGATGTCGACCAGTGCACCGAAGTTCGAGTAGCTGGCGCGAACGTCACTGCTCGTCGTTGCTGCGGCCACGTAGAGATACGGATTGTTGCTGTAGCCCGGGTCGGTATTGTCGTTGCCCGCGGAGACGACGACCACGCCGCCTTTGCTCATCATATAACTGGCGGCGCTGGCAACCGTCGAGTTGCCGCCGAAACCGTAGCTGAGGTTGACGACGCGTGCGCCGTGGTCTGCGGCCCACTGGATCCCTTCTGCAGCGTCACTCGAATAGGCGACGCCGGTGCTGACGTCGGAGATCCGGATCGGCAGGATCCGCGTCCCCGGCGCTGTCGACGCGACGCCGACGCCGTTGTTGGTGCTGGCCGCGATCGTGCCGGCGACCCAGGTGCCGTGACCGTGGATGTCACTGGTGTCGGTGCTGTTCGAGACGGTGTTCCAGCCGCTGAGAATCTTCCCCTGCAGGTCTGGATGGCTGCCGTTGACGCCCGTGTCGAGCACCGCCACCGTGACGCCACTGCCGTCGGCGATATCCCAGGCCGTGGGGGCCTGCATCTTCGGCAGATGCCACTGATTGGCGAATTTCGGATCATTCGGTGCGGCGACCGGTTCGAGCAGGTAATCGGGTTCAGCGAAGGCAATGCGCGGATTACGGCTGAGCGCACGGGCCACGGCCAGCTCGGCACGCGGTGACACTTCGACGATGTGCACATCCAGTCCCTGCAACTTGGAAACTGCGCGCCCCCCTGCATGCTGAAGCACCCGGTCGAGTTGCTGATTGCTCAGGCCTGCGGCGGGTTTGACGAGGATGCGGCCTTCCGCGTATTGCGGAGCGGCGTCAACGCCCGTTGCGGCGAGCAGGCTCAAGATGGACGCAGCCAACGCGGTGCGCATGTTGCGGTGTTTCCCGGACATAAGTCTGATCTCTGCTGTTTAGGTGTCGGTTGTTGTTGTTGGTTATCGGTCCGCCTTGGCGCGTATTGAACGCAGCCAGACGCGCGCAACCCGCTTTGCGAGCGGGTTCGCGTTTCACTACCTTCCGTGGGAAATCAGGTCGTAGAAACAAGCAAAAAAAGCCCGGCGTTTAGCCGGGCTCGATATCTACCGTCTTAGGGACGCTCAGTTTTTCTTTTTGCGTCCGAATCCGAGGCCCAGGGCCAGCAGCGGTGCGGCGAACAGCAGCAGGGTGCCAGGTGCCGGGACGCTGTTCGGCGGAGTCGGGGTATCGCTGACGCGGATCCACAGGCCTTCGTGCGACAGTCCCTGGCGGAAGCTGAAGGCGTAGGTGCCGTTCTGGCTGCCGCCCGGCGCCATCAGCGT
>JAGRHA010000272.1 GCA_020445205.1 Gammaproteobacteria bacterium | reverse complement strand
CCACCAGACGCATCAGCGGCAGGCCGATCAGTGTGTTGGGATCGCGGCCTTGGAATGCTGTGAACAGCGTGATGCCGTAGCCCTCCGATTTGAAGCTCCCCGCACAGTTGAATGGCTTTTCGTGATCGACGTAGCGTGCGATCTGCGCATCCGAAAGCTGGCGGAATTGCACACGAAACGGTTCGACGTCGACCTGTTGCTGACTCGTTGTTGTGTTGAGAAGGCATAGTCCGGTAAGAAAAACCACTTCGCGACCGCTAGCCAGGCGCAGCTGTGCTATGGCGTTGTCGCGGTTGCCGGGTTTGCCGAGGACGTCGCCGTCGATGGTGGCAACCTGGTCGGAACCGATTACAAGCGCATCGGGGTGCCGCGCACCAACCGAGTGCGCCTTGGCGACGGAAAGGCGCTGAACCAAGGCTTCGGCCCCTTCTCCCGGGAGGGGGGATTCGTCGGTATCGGGCGCATCAGTGACGAAGGGCATGCCGAGTTTTTCCAACAACGCGGAACGGAACGGTGATGTCGAGCCGAGAACGATCTGCATTGTGCGGGAACTGCTTGCCGGGACTGGCTGCGGAGTCTATCAGAGAACGCTGAATTGCCGAATTCAATACTAGGCAATTGAATCTCTCAATACCGATAACGTTGGTATTCCATTAGAATGCGGCCGTCCAATCGTGCCTACTGTCGGGCCGAAATAATAATGGTCGCCGCCAACGCCGCAATGCGGGCTGCGATCGCATGCGCATGGGAGGTCCACAAGTGGATACCAATCTCTTGATGCAGGGTGTCGAACTCATGCTCCTCGGCATGGGGATTGTGTTCGGATTCCTGTCGATATTGGTGTTCACACTGCGCGGAATGTCGCGCCTCGCGGGCATGCTGGCAGATGAGACGGCAGCTGAAGTGGCGCCGACGGTGCCCGTCAACGTTGCCGATAACACGCAACTGGTCGCCGTGGTAACGGCCGCTATCGCCCGGTATCGCGCTTCACGCGCCGGTTGACGCCTGTTTCTAATCTCGGATCGAGACACTCATGACTACCAACAAGCTCGCTATTACCGACGTCGTCCTGCGCGACGCACACCAGTCACTGTTCGCGACCCGGTTGCGCCTCGAGGACATGTTGCCGATTGCGGCCAAGCTCGATGCGGTTGGGTTCTGGTCACTCGAGACCTGGGGTGGCGCTACGTTCGATGCCTGTATTCGCTTTTTGGGCGAGGACCCGTGGGAGCGTTTGCGTGCATTGAAGAAGGCCATGCCGAACACGCGCATGCAAATGCTGTTTCGCGCGCAGAACATTCTCGGTTATCGCCACTATGCCGACGACGTCGTCGAACGGTTCGTTGAGCGTGCGGCCGACAACGGTATGGACGTGTTCCGCATCTTCGATGCGATGAACGACCTGCGCAACTTTGAAACCGCCGTGAAGGCGACGCTCAAAGTCGGCAAGCATGCCCAGGGCGCCATGTCCTACACGGTGAGCCCGGTCCACAATCTGCAGTACTGGCTCGATATGGCGAAGGGCCTCGAGGATATGGGGTGTGACTCCATCTGCATCAAGGATATGGCGGGCCTGCTTGCACCATACACCTGTTTCGAACTGGTCTCGCGACTCAAAGAGACGGTGTCGGTACCCATCGCGATGCAATCGCATGCCACGACGGGCATGAGCACGACGACAAACATCAAAGCCGCCGAAGCGGGCATTGATATGATCGATACCGCGATCTCGTCGATGTCGATGACCTACGGGCATTCGGCGACGGAATCGGTGGTCGCAATATTGCAAGGTACTGAGCGCGATACGGGACTCGACATTCACCTCCTGGAAGAGATCGCCGGGTATTTCCGCGAAGTCCGCAAGAAGTATGCGAAGTTCGAGGGATCGTTGCGTGGCGTCGATTCGCGCATCCTGGTGGCACAGGTTCCCGGTGGCATGTTGACCAACATGGAAAACCAGTTACGCGAGCAGGGTGCCGCGGATCGCATGGACGAGGTGCTTGCAGAGATTCCCCGCGTACGCGAGGACCTCGGTTACATCGCGCTGGTGACGCCGACCTCGCAGATCGTCGGCACCCAGGCAGTGTTGAACGTGCTGTCCGGCGAACGCTACAAGAACATCAGCAAAGAAACGGCGGGCGTGCTGCGCGGTGAGTACGGCTCCACGCCAGCCCCCGTGAACGCCGAGTTGCAGCAGCGCGTGCTGGCCGATGGCGAGTCACCTGTGACCTGTCGCCCAGCCGACCTGCTGCAGCCCGAAATCGACCGTCTGAGCGAGGAGTTTCGAGGCCTTGCCAGCGAGCGCAATATCCGCGTGGCCGAGGCGGAAATCGATGACGTGCTGACCTATGCGCTGTTCCCTCAGATCGGTCTCAAGTTCCTCGAGAACCGCGACAATCCGGATGCATTCGAGCCGGCGCCCGGCAATGAGCCGAAGCCTCAAGCAGCAGCACCGGCCGCGTCAGCAGCAGCCCCGGGCGGGCCCGAGGCGTACCAGGTTACGGTTGACGGGCGAACCTACAATGTCACCGTTGCACCGGGGGGTGAAGTGACACAGATTCAACCTTCGGCAGCACCTGCGCCAGCACCGGCAGCCGCTGCCCCGTCTGGCGCTGCGGTGAATATTCCTGCACCGCTCGCGGGCAATATCTTCAAGGTCAACGTTGCACCCGGGCAGGTGATCAAGTCCGGCGAAGTGATCATGTTGCTGGAAGCCATGAAGATGGAGACCGAAGTGCGCTCGCCCGAATCCGGCACTGTACAAGCCGTTCTCGTCAAGGAAGGCGATGTGGTGCAGGTCGGTGACATCCTGCTGACCGTGGGCTGACGGACATGATGGAGCATGGATTCGAAGCCCTGTGGCAGTCCATGGGGATCGCCAATCTCGTCTGGGGTCAGGCGCTGATGGTGATGATTGGCGGTCTGCTCATGTTTCTGGCCATCCGCAAGGGCTTCGAGCCTTTGTTGCTGTTGCCGATCGGATTCGGCTGTGTGTTGGCAAATGTCCCGGTGGCTGGACTCGCGGAAGACGCTGTGGGTCAACTGTTGCTGGCGGGGAAACCCGAGCACCTCGCGGCGCTGGCGAACCTGCTGAACACAACCGTCGGCGACGTTGCCGCCGTGGCGCATCACCTCACAGGTTCGGCGCTCTATGCCGCCAAGGCGTTGGCCCGCGACCTGGGATATGAGCCCGGAATGCTGTATCAGTTCTACTCGGTGGCGATCGGCTCTGGCATCGCCCCCCTGCTGATATTCATGGGCGTCGGCGCCTTGACCGATTTCAGCGCGCTGATCGCCGCGCCAGCCACGTTGTTGCTCGGGGCCGCGGCGCAATTCGGTATCTTCCTTACCCTGATCGGTGCGCTGGCGTTGAACATCGTGCCGGGTTTCGATTTCACCCTCGCGGATGCCTCGGCGATCGCCATCATCGGTGGCGCCGATGGCCCGACGGCGATCTTCCTGGCGTCCAAGCTCGCGCCCGATCTGCTCGGCGCGATCGCCGTCGCTGCCTATTCGTATATGGCGCTCGTGCCGATCATTCAGCCACCGATCATGCGTGCGCTGACCTCCGAGGCGGAGCGTCGCGTGGAGATGTCGCAACTGCGTCCTGTGAGCAAGCTGGAAAAGATCATGTTCCCGCTCACTGTGCTGCTGTTGTGTCTGCTGTTCCTGCCATCCGCCGCGCCTTTGATCGGCATGCTCACATTCGGAAATCTGTTGCGAGAGTCGGGTGTCGTCGATCGTCTGAGCAAAGCCGCTCAGAACGAGATCATCAACGCGGTGACGATCATTCTCGGTCTTTCCGTGGGCTCCAAACTTCAGGCCGACAAGTTTCTGAGCCTGGAGACGCTCGGTATCCTCGCTCTGGGTGCCATCGCATTCTGCGTCGGCACGGCCGCGGGTGTCATGATGGGCAAGGTGATGAACCGGCTAACGGGCGGCAAGGTCAACCCGTTGATCGGCGCGGCAGGGGTCTCGGCCGTTCCCATGGCGGCGCGCGTCGTCAACAAGGTTGGGCTTGAGGCCAACCACCATAATTTCCTGCTCATGCACGCCATGGGGCCGAATGTGGCCGGGGTTATCGGGTCTG
>JAGRHA010000030.1 GCA_020445205.1 Gammaproteobacteria bacterium | reverse complement strand
CACGACACATCCGCTGGATGATGACCCGCGACCTGGATTCAGGCCTCGATGTAACCTTCTTTGAGCAGATAGAGGTAAACCGTCTGTGCCGACTCCATCGGGGACATGTTGGTGGTGTCGATCACCAGTTCGGCTTGCTCGGGCGTCTCATAGGGATCGCTGATCCCGGTGAACTCTGGAATCAGGCCTTGTCGCGCCTTCGCGTAAAGCCCCTTACGATCGCGCGCTTCGCATTCGTCCAAGGGGGTAGCGACATGAATCTCGACAAACCCCCCGTGTTCCTCGATAAGTTCACGCACGGCGCGGCGCGTCTGCCGATAGGGCGCGATCGGCGCACAGATAGCAATACCGCCATTCTTGGTGATCTCGCTCGCCACAAAGCCGATACGTTTAATGTTGAGGTCACGGTGCGCGCGCGAAAAACCGAGTTCACTCGAAAGATTCATGCGCACCACGTCGCCGTCGAGCAGTGTCACGGGACGCCGTCCGCCTTCGACCAGCTTGCCATAGATGATTTTTGCCAGTGTCGATTTGCCGGCCCCTGACAAGCCGGTGAAAAACAACGTCAGGCCTTGCCGTGCCCGGGTCGGGTAAGCGCGACGCAACTCCTCGACCACTTCGGGATAAGCGAACCACTCGGGCGGCTGGCGGCCTTCGGCGAGATCGCGTTTCATCTGCACATCCGTGTACTGCAGTGCCTCATGCCCCTGTGCGGCCGCTTCGCGCACCGGGAGGAAGGCGTGCGCATCGGCAACATACCCATGTGACTCGACATGCACGATACCGATCTCGAGCTTGTCGCTGTGCGCATCGAGGAGCGCTCGCGCTGCGTCGGCGTCGTAGTAGCTTGCACGGCCATCCTGTACTGTCGGATTGGCGTGTTTCGGGCCGACGATAAAATCGGTACATCCATAGTTCTGGTGCACGATCGCATGCCACAAGGCCTCGCGCGGACCTGCCATACGCGACGCCAGCGGAAGCAGCGAAAGTCGCATGAGCCCTTCGGGGAAGTAACGCCTTACTGCCTTGTAACAGTGGACACGCGCATAGATCTGCAGGTCTCCCGGCAGGCGGCTCCCGACCGCCGGATGCAGCAGCAGGTTCGCTTGCAGTGAACGCGCCACGTCGACGGCGATCTGTCGCTGCAATCGATGGATGACTTTGTTGGTCTGGAAGGCCACGACCCTGCTCCACCCCAGCCGGGTGAAGGCGTCGCGTAGACTCGCTGGCGTCTCCCAAAGCCCCATGAAGTCGTAATGCGCCGGCACTTCGACACCGCGCACGCGGCCGCCGACATATACCGGCCCCACGCAATCGAACAGATACTGCACACCCGGATGTGATGGGTCGTCGGTCGCGTACACCTGTTCAGCTTCGCGCGACTTGTCGGGCTGCCAGATGTCCTCGATATCGAGGATCGCCAGCATGAAGCCCTCCGCATCGCGCAACGCCACCTGCTCACCGATCTTCAGTTTCTCGGCGAACGCATGGCTCACGTCGAGAATGATCGGCATTGTCCATAACGTACCGTCCGGCAGCGCGAGATTCTCGACAACCGAATCGTACGTGCGCGATGCCATAAAACCCGACAGCGGTGCATAGGCCCCCGTCATCAGCATTTCGAGGTCACATAGCTGACGCTGGCTCAACGTCAGCGAAGGCAGTCGACCTGCCAGCGTCTTCAACGACTCGGCCTCTTGTGCGTCAGCCATCGACTGGAGTGGCAGTGCACCACCGTGGTACTGAATTCGTTGTGACATGCGATAGATCTGTGTCGT
>JAGRHA010000271.1 GCA_020445205.1 Gammaproteobacteria bacterium | reverse complement strand
GTGAGCAAAATGAAACAGGGGTCGGCGACAACGCCGACCCCTGTCCGATATGGTGGGTCGTGCAGGATTCGAACCTGCGACCAATTGATTAAAAGTCAACTGCTCTACCGACTGAGCTAACGACCCTCGTAACCGTGTTTGCCGGCCGCTGGGGCCGGAAAGACGCCGTATTATACAGACGGCGCCGATTCGCTCAAGCCCGAACTGGCGCGCTCAGACGGCGTCGAGCTTGCGCAGTTTTTCCGGCAACAGGCGCAGGTCGACCAAGCCCGTGAGCAGGGCCTTGCCGAAGCTCGCCTCGTCCTCGTAGACCATCTTGTAGTACTGCACCTTCATGGTCAGCGCACTGCCGAGAAAGATCGCCACGAACGTGAGCAGCGAGCCGATCGCCAGGGTCGAGATACCGGTCACGCCCTGCCCGATCGTGCATCCCATGGCCAGCGTGCCGCCGAAGCCCATCAGCACCGCACCGACCACGTGGGTGACGAAGTCGCGCAGCGAACTGAACCACTCGACGCGGAAACCGCGCGACAGTACGGACCACAGCAGCGACCCGAGAACGACACCGATCACGGCGACGACCCCGAACGTGAGCAGCGCGCGCGCGAATCCGCCCGCGGCGTAGCCCAGCGTCTGCCCCATCGGATTGATGAAGGTATACGACTGCGCCGACAGCGGCCGTCCCTGCGCCGGCTTGCCGGCGTCGGAATCCGCGAGCATGTCCCACTGTGCGTAGTACTTGGAAAGGCTGATATCGCCATCGAACGACGCCACCAGGATGTTGCTGGTCAGGTACCACGCGGCGACGACCGCGAGCCCCACGACCAGGCCACCGAGGATATTGTCGACGCTGCCACGGAAGTCACGCGACTTGAGCGCGAACAGCACCAGCAGCATTCCCAGCATCACGCCGATCGCGAGGCGCACCACGGCAGCGCCATCGGCACCGGCGATGAGGAAACCCAGATCCTGCGATTTGCCGAGGTTCACCGCCAGCGGGCGGATCCAGTCGTAGAACAGCAGGCTCATGAGCGTCTGATCGGAGCCTGGGAACGGGCTGATCATGAAATAGGAGATCACACCGATGATCGCAAACACCACGATCGACTTCAGGTTGCCACCGCCGATGCGGATCAGCGTCTTGTTACCGCACCCGCTGGCCAGGGTCATGCCGATGCCGAACATCAGGCCGCCGAGCAGGTTCTCGGCCCAGATGAAGGTACCGCCACGGTACGGCGGGAAGGCATCGTTCACGTCCACCATGCCGAGATACTCGAGCACGGCCACGCCGATCACGGCCACGGCGATCGCGAACAGCCACGCACGCATGCGCCCGCTGTCGCCCATGTTGACGAGATCGGATACCGCACCCATGGTACAGAAGTTGGTCTTGTTGACGACGGCACCCATGATCAGCGCGATCACGAATGCGCCCCACAGCATCGCCGACTCGGCGGCGACGAAGTTCTCGAACTGCATATCTGCCCCTGTAGCAGGCCCGCTCCTACGGCCGATCCATAATTATTGCATCGCCCCGAAGGCTACCGAATCCGAGCCAGGGCGGCCAGCCGGCCGTCAGACGCGATATCGCGTAGGGTCTAAGACGCCCGCGGCACGAAATCCTTCCCTGCGTAGCCGACATGAGTCGCAGTGGCCGCATGCGCGACCTTCGTCGTCGGCCTGGTAACACGACACCGTGAGGCTGTAATCCACGCCCAGCCGCGCCCCGGCGCGGATGATGTCGGCCTTGGACAGCTCGATGAGCGGCGCATGCACCTTGAAGACATTGCCTTCGACCCCGGCCTTGGTCGCGACATTGGCGAGGCGCTCGAAGGCCTCGATGAAGACCGGGCGGCAGTCCGGATAGCCCGAGTAGTCGACGGCGTTGACGCCGACGAACAGATCCGTCGAGCCCAGCACCTCGGCCCATCCCAGCGCCAGAGCGAGGAACACGGTGTTGCGCGCCGGGACATAGGTCACGGGGATGCCCTCACCGCCCGCCTCGGGCACGTCAATGCTGCGATCGGTGAGCGCCGAGCCGCCGATGGCGTCGAGCGACAGAGGCAACACCTTGTGTTCGACGGCACCGTGCGCCGCCGCAACGCGTTTCGCGGCGGCGAGTTCGGCGCGGTGGCGTTGGCCATAGTCAAGACTCAACGCGTGGCAGACGTAACCCGCCTCGTGCGCCATCGCCAGCACGGTGGCCGAATCGAGGCCGCCCGACAGCAGAATGACCGCCCTGCCCTTGTCTTCGCTCATCGTCCTGGCTCGTTGCCCCACAGGAGCTTGTGCAGCTGCAACTGGAAACGCACATCGAGACGGTCTCGCAGGATCCAGTCCGCGAGGTCCGCCGCTGCGATCTGTCCGGCGACGGGCGAAAACAACACCTCGCAACGCTGCGGCAGGGCAAAGCGCGCGACCTGCTCGCAGCTCCAGCGGTAGTCGTCCGCATCGCCGATCACGAACTTCACCTGGTCGTGTGGCAGCAGGTGATCGATGTTGTCGTAGCGGTTCTTCGCCTGCTCGCCCGAGGACGGCGTCTTCAGGTCCATGACCTTGACCACGCGCGCATCGACGTCGGCGATGTCGAGCGCGCCACTGGTCTCCAGCGAGACCACGTAGCCGGCATCACACAATGCCGTCAACAAGAGCAGGCAGTCGGCCTGCGCGAGTGGTTCGCCGCCCGTGACCGTGACGTGGCGCGCCTGGTACTGCGCCACCTCGGCGAGCACGGCGTCGAGCTCCCACCACTCGCCGCCTTTGAAGGCATACGTCGTGTCGCAGTAGCCACAGCGCAGTGGGCAGCCGGTGAGGCGAACGAACACCGTACGCCAGCCGACCGTGGCGCTCTCGCCCTGCAGCGAATGGAAGATCTCGGTGAGACGCAGACGTGGCATCGCGCGGTCCGACAACCGCCGCTTACTTGCGAACCTGGTCCAGCACGTGCTGCGCGAGCCCGGCAGCTGCCGATTCGGGATACTCGGCAATCAGCTGTTCATAGCTGCTGCGGGCACCTGCGCGGTCTCCCGCGGACTGCTTCAGCTTGCCAATCTTGTATAGCGCGTCAGGGACCTTGGTACTGCGCGGATAGGCGCTGACGACGCCTTCGAACGCCTTCAGCGCCGCGGCGTTGTTCTGCGTGACATAGTGCGCCTCGCCGAGCCAGTACTGCGCATTCGCCGCCAACGGATCGGCAGGGTACTTGCCGACGAATGCCTCGAAGGCCTTCGCCGCTTCGGCATAGCGCTTGTTCTGCGGATTCAACAAGGCCTTGGCGGCATCGTACTCGGCTTCGATCGCAGCACGATCCGCACTCGATGCGGCGGGTAGCGTGCGCTCCGACGGCGCAGCGGGTGGCGGCTGTGTGCTCGCGGCGGCTGGTGCCGGCGGCACGGCGGCGCCGCCGCCCTGCAGCGCACCGAGACGCTGATCGACGTCGAGATAGATGTCGCGCTGTTTGCGTTCGAGCTGTTCGATCTGGTAACCCAGGCGCTCGATCTCACCGCGCAGCTGGCGGTTCTCGCCGCGCATCTGATCGAGCTGCAGGGTCAGATTGGTGATCTGGTTGACCCTGCGCTCGAGCAGTTCGAGACGCTGCGACGTCGACAGCTCGGCCGCCGACGCGAGCAACGGCAGAAGGCCGAGCGTCAATACGGCAGCGACGGCCCGCATGGCGTTCAGTAGACGAGGACGGCGCGACGGTTCTCGGCCCACGAAATCTCGTCATGACCCAGCGACGCAGGGCGCTCTTCGCCGTACGAAATCGTGTTGAGCTGTGAGGACGACACGCCTTCGGCCTCGAGGAAACTCTTCACCGCGTTGGCGCGGCGCTCGCCGAGGCCGATGTTGTATTCGCGCGATCCGCGCTCGTCGGCATGACCTTCGATGCGAACGCTGGCCGAGCCGTTGCTGTTCAGATAAGCCGCATGCGCACGCAGCACGTCGACGAACTCGCTGCGGATCGTGCTCTGGTCGAACTCGAAGTAGATGGTCTTGGTCGACAGCAGGCTGTTGGGATCGTCGAGCGGGTTACCCGTCCACGCGCCGCCAGCATTGGCGCCCGATGTCACAGCGCCCGACGTTCCACGGTCCTCGATCGTCGCCCCCTCACCGTCGGCGCGCATACCGACACCCGAACAACCGACTAACAACAGCGCCGCAATGGCGATGGCCGACCAGGCCAGACTGTTGATCTTCATTTACCGACTCCTCTGAAATTGCTGATGGGGTGACCAGACGGGCTCCCGGACGTCGCCTTCCTGCAGTCGGAGGCGTTGCTGAACTCGACCATCGGTCGAAACGGCAGCGAGCACACCTTTGTCGTTTACTCGCGTTGCGTAAATTATCATGCTGCCATTTGGCGCGAAACTGGGCGATTCATCAAGTCGACCAGTGCTCAATACGCGATAGTCACGCGTCACAAGATCGAGCGTGGCAATGCGATACGCGCCGCCGACACTCGTCACCATCGTCAACAAACGGCCGTTCGGCGAATACGAGGCGCGGGCGTTGTAGTCGCCTTCGAATGTCACGCGCTCCACGTCGCCACCCGCCACGGGCACGCGGTAAATCTGTGGTTTGCCGCCGCGATCCGAGGTGAAGACCAGCGTGCGGCCGTCAGGCGACCACGATGGCTCGGTATCGATCGCCCCATGCCGCGTGAGCTTGCGCAGGCTGCGGCGTGCGATATCCATGACGAAAATGTCCGGATTGCCGTCCTTCGACAGGGTCAGTGCCAGGTAGCGACCATCGGGCGACCACGCCGGCGCACCGTTGATGCCCTTGAACGAAGTCAGCTTCTCGCGTTTACCCGTGAACACTTCCTGCACCCAGATCGACGGCTGCGCATTTTCGAACGAGACGTAGGCGATCTTGCGCCCGTCGGGCGACCAGGCCGGTGACATGAGCGGCTCGTCGGACGACACGATGGTCTGCGGCCCATAACCGTCGGCGTCGGCGATACGCAGCACGACGCGTTCCTTGATCTCCTTGCCGCTGCCGCTGCGCAGCGATTCGACATACGCGATACGCGTGGCGAACGCCCCCGGCTGTCCGGTCAGCGTCTCATACACGATATCGGCGATATGGTGCGCCGTGGCGCGCAGATCGGCGGCCGTTGTCGGCATGCTGTAGCCCGTGATCTGTTCGCCGCGGAACACGTCATAGAGGTAGAACTTGACCAGATAGCCACCCGGCCCGTTCGGGCTCACCTCGCCGATCACGAGGTTCTCGACGTTGACGGCACGCCAGTCGCGGAAGTCCACCTCTTCGCCACGCGACGGCTTCGACAACATCTGGCTTTCGGGCAAGGGCTTGAAGCGACCGCTGCGCAGCAGGTCGGCGCCGACGATGGCGCCGATCTCGTGCGCAGGCGGGCTGCCGGCGTCACCGCGCCAGGCAAACGGCACCACCGCGATCGGCAGCGCACCCTCCGCACCCTGCGTGATTTCGATGGTCAGTGACGCCGCCTGCACCTGCAACGACAGCATCAACATCAGCAGCGGGTAGATCAGTTTGTTCATGACTCGCACTTAAATCAGTTGCTGGGATCGAAGATGAATGTGAGATCGCGGAACACGGCCCGCAATCGATCGGACTCGGGCATGGGCAGCGGATCGGCCTTACGCACGGCCGCTTCAACGGAACGGTCGAACGCGATATTGCCGCTCGACTCTACCACGTTGACGAGCAGCACCGATCCCGTGCCACCGAGGCGCACGCGCACCGTGCACTTGAGTCCCTCGGTGCCCGGTGGCCGCAGCCAACCGCGCTCGATCTTGGCCGTGATCGCGGCGACCACGCGACGCTGCTCCGAGGCGTCCTGTTCGGCCTGGAACTGCGCCGCGAGCTCCGCCTCGCGCGCGGCACGATCGGCTCGCGCCTTGGCTTCGGCAGCCGCTTTGCGTTTACGTTCGGCCTCGGCCTTGGCTTTCGCTTCGGCTTCCGCCTTCGCCTTGGCTTCTGCTTCGGCCTTGGCCTTGGCTTTTGCCTCGGCTTCCGCCTTCGCTTTTGCCTCCGCTTCGGCCTTCGCCTTGGCCTCAGCTTCCGCTTTCGCCTCTGCCTTGGCCCTTGCTTCAGCCTCGGCCTTCGCTTTGGTTTCGGCCTCCGCCTTGGCTTTCAATTCGGCGTCCTTGCGGCGCTTTTCGTCGGCGACGCGCTTGGCTTCGAGTTCGGCCTGGCGCTTCTTCTCCGCCGCCTGCTGTTGCTGCAGCAGCGCCTCCTTGCGTTTGATCTCGGCCTGGCGAGCGGCTTCGGCCTCGGCCTTCTGCTTCTCTTCGGCCGCCTTGCGTGCGGCTTCCTGCTCGCGTTGCTTGCGTGCGCGCTCGATCTCGTCGAGTTTGCGTTTCTCTTCGGCGCGACGCTTGTCCAACGCCGCTTGCTCGGCTGCCGCTTCCGCGGCCTGCTTTTCCGCGGCGACACGCTCCAGCGCTGCGCCGTCGACGAGCTCGGCCTGCACCACCTTGACGTCGCCGCCGATCGGTTTGAGTGGATCGCGCCAATCGACTTCGAGGATGAGGAACACGCCGAGTGCGATATGCAGCAGGACGGCCAAGACCAGGGCTGCCGGATTGCGTTTGAATACCGCGAACATCGTCCGACCTACTTCGTGGCCTCGGGCGGCTGCGTGATCAGGCCGACATTCGGTGCCCCCGCCTGCTGCAGGATCACCATCGCCTGCACGACGCGGTCATAGACGACGTTCTTGTCGCCCTTGATCAGCACCGGGATACCCGGATTGGTCTGCAGGATTGCGGCGCTCTTCTGCAGCAGTTCGTCGGCATCGACACGCTGCGTACGATCATCGTCGTAGGTGATCGACCACTGTCCGTCCGCCTCGACGCTGACCACCAGCGGTCGCTTGGCTTCCTCTTCGATCGGCTTGGCGTCGGCTTCGACCAGGTCGACCTTCACGCCTTGCGTCAGGAGCGGTGCCGTGATCATGAAAATCACGAGCAACACGAGCATGACGTCGATGTAAGGGACGACATTGATCTCGGCCATCGGGCGCCGGGTTTTCTGTCTGTGCGCCATGTGTCACGCGACCGTCAGTGTCTTCTCGTGCGCAGGTGCGCCTGGCGCTGCAGGATGTTGGAGAACTCCTCGACGAAATCGTCGTAACGATTCTCCAGTCGCTGCACGGCGTTGGCGTAGCGGTTGTACGCGACCACGGCAGGAATCGCCGCGAACAGCCCCATCGCGGTCGCGATCAACGCCTCGGCGATACCCGGCGCAACCAGATTCAGGGTCGCCTGCTTCACGTTACCCAGCGCGTGGAACGCATTCATGATGCCCCACACGGTGCCGAACAGACCGACGTACGGGCTCGTGGAGCCGACCGTGGCGAGGAAGGAGAGATAGGTTTCAAGCGAATCCATCTCGCGACTCAGCGCAACGCGCATCGCGCGCCGCGCACCTTCGACGACATCCATGGGGTCCATGTCGGCGTTCTCGCGCAGGCGCGCGAATTCGCGGAAGCCGGCGTGGAAGATCGCACCGAGCCCGCGCAGGCTTTCGCGGTCGTGGTCGATCGCGCGGTACAGCTCGCCGAGATCGCCGCCCGACCAGAAGCGGCTTTCGAACTCTTCCGACTCACGCCGCGCCTTCTTCAGGATGCGCGAACGGTCGAAGATGATGGTCCACGACAGCACCGATGCCAGCACCAGCAACGCCATGACGAGCTGGACGACAAGGCTGGCATTGAGGATCAGGCTGACGAACGACAGGTCAGTGCTGTGCATGTTGGATCTTCTCGCGGATACTCTGCGGGATGGCGGTGGGGCGGAAGCGCTCGCGATCGAGGCACACGACCTTGACCGTTGCCGTACACAGGACCTCGTCGGCGCCACGTACGATGCGTTGTGCGAACGTCATACTCACCTTGCTCAGCTGTTCGATGCGCGCCTCGACACGTAGCGCATCGTCGAAGCGTGCCGGTGAACGATAATCGATCTCGACGTGCCGAACCGCGAACAGGATCCCGGCCTCGCGCATCAGCGCATCCTGCCCGAATCCGGCCGCGCGCAGCCATTCGGTGCGCGCGCGTTCGAGAAACTTGAGGTAGTTCGCGTAATAGACGACGCCGCCTGCGTCCGTGTCTTCGTAATAAACGCGGACCGGCCATTCGAACACGCTCAATGCATTGCTCCGTTTCGATATTCCGGGCTGTCAAAAGTTCAATCGTCGGCGAGGTCGGCGAACAGGTCGCGCGCGTCGGCCCGGCTCGGCGGATTCAGGCCGAAGTACTGATACGACTGGCGCGTCGCCATGCGTCCGCGCGGCGTGCGCATGAGAAAGCCCTGCTGTATCAGATACGGTTCGAGCACATCCTCGATCGTGCCGCGCTCCTCGCCGATCGCGGCCGCCAGATTATCAAGACCGACCGGACCGCCATCGAATTTCTCGATCACCGCCTGCAGCAGACGACGGTCCATCTGATCGAAGCCGTTGCCATCGACCTTGAGCATGCCGAGCGCGGCATCGGCGACGGCCGCGCTGACGTGTCCCGATGATTTGACCTGCGCGTAGTCACGCACGCGGCGCAGCAGACGGTTGGCGATACGCGGCGTGCCGCGCGAGCGGCGCGCGATCTCGACCGCACCGGCAGGTTCGATGTCGACACCCAGTATCGCCGCCGAACGCGTGACGATGCGTCCCAGTTCGTCCTCGGAGTAGAACTCCAGGCGCTGCACGATGCCGAAGCGGTCGCGCAGCGGCGAGGTCAGCAGACCGGCACGCGTGGTCGCGCCGACCAGCGTGAACGGCGGCAGGTCGACCTTGATCGAACGCGCGGCCGGGCCCTCGCCGATCACGATGTCGAGCTGGTAGTCCTCCATCGCCGGGTACAACACCTCCTCGACGACCGGGCTCAGGCGGTGGATTTCGTCGACGAACAACACATCGTGTGGTTCGAGATTGGTCAGCAGCGCCGCGAGATCGCCGGGGCGCTCGAGCACCGGGCCCGAGGTCTGGCGCAGATTCACCCCCATCTCGTTGGCGATGATGTGCGACAGCGTGGTCTTACCCAGGCCGGGCGGGCCGAAGATCAGCACGTGATCGAGCGCCTCACCACGCGCGCGCGCCGCGGGGATGAAAATCTCCATCTGCTCGCGCACCGCGGGCTGACCGACATACTCGGCCAGCGTCTTGGGCCGGATGGCGCGATCGATCGCGACGTCGTCGGCGGCGGACTGGGCACTGATCAAACGATCGGATTCTTGCATCCGCGGATTATGGAGGAAGCGCGACCCGCGTACGAGGGCCGAAAAAAGGCGAACCGCGGGCAATCGCACGGCACCGGCCGCGTGCGACACCGTGCCGCCAGGTGCCCACCCTTCAGCGCACGGCGTACAGCGAGCCGTCGACGCAGAACGGTTCTTCGCCGCCGTTGGTGATCTGGACGAACATGTTCTTCGGTCCGTAGATGTCGAAGCGGGCACGGTAATTCAGGACACCCTCGGGGCCGATCTGGCCACTGCCGATCTCGAACTTGACCTGGTCGACGGATCCCGCGGGTCCGAACAGTTCCTGGATCGAGAACGGCGTGCCGCGCTCGCCGACGAAATGCAGGGTGAGCCGGTATTCGCCGTAGCCGGTCAGGTCGAGGCCGCCGAGTGGGCCCAATACACGACTGCCCGGCCCGATCTCGCGCGCCTCGAACAGCGTGACCAGCACGGGTTTGGCGACCATGCCGACATCGAGGGGTTCGTTGACGATACGTACCGAATGGGTCGCGTTGAGCAGTTTCTTGAGTTTCACAGGCCGGCCTCCACAGGCAGAACGCCCACTCCCGGGGCGGGGGTCAGAATATGCACCATTGCGGCGCGCGCTTTTGTGGCGCACGACCGTTTGCGGCAATCGCCAAGCATCCAGGCAAGATCGAGGCCAGACCATCACCGCGATTGTCTGGACCGTGTCAGCGACGCTGCCACGCGGCGATGACGAGGCGTGCGCCAAGGGCCAGCAGTGCCAGAAGCGGGACCAGGATGCCCAGCGGTTCACGCATCGCGACGTGGGTCAGGGCGCTGACAATGCACCAGATCAACGGGATCGGCAACGCGAGCCATTGCCATGTCATGGGGCGCAGCAGCAGCCAGCCCAGCGTCACCAGCGCCGTGGTGTCGGGGGCGATGGCAAACAGTTCGGCCGCCTGCCAGGGTCGTCCCACGGCAAACCAGAAAAACGGGTGCAGCAGTAAGGCGTATGTGATCAGCAGCCAGCCGGGCAGCGTGGCGGCCAGTGGCGTGGCATGCGCCGGACGTGCGGAGGAACGCAGCAGCACCAGCAGCGCCGCCTCGACGGCGAACAGCAGCGCGAAGGCCTCGCCGGCGAGGTTGATCTGAGCGTACAAGCGGTGATGGAAGGAAATGGCGACCGTGAGCCAAGCGCTCGCGAGTACCCAGCGCAGCGACGGCGACGCGCCCGCCGGGCGTCGCCACAGGCCGATGACCAGGGCCACGCCCAGCAGCAGCGCTAGCGGCCACAGCCGATTGGCGCGTTCGAACAGGCGCACATAGCTGTCCGCCGAAAACATGAGCAGATCGGACAGATCGTAGCTGCCCCATTCGCCCATCAGAGCGCCGCGAACTGCGCCGCCATGCGCTCGCGTGTCGCCGCGTCCGGCATGCCGCCGCGCATGGCGCGCATGTTCTCGTGCATGTGGTCGACGCGGCTGGTCGCCGGGATCGCGCAGGTCACGGCCGGGTGCGACACGATGAACTTGAGCAGGAAACCCGGCCAGTCGCGACAGCCGAAGTCTGCGGCCCAGGGCGGCAGCGGCCGCTGCCCGACGCGCTCGATCAGTGCGCCGCGCCGGAACGGCCGGTTGGCGATGAACGCGATGCCACGCTCCGCCGCGAGCGGCAGGATGCGCTGTTCGACCTCGCGGTCGACGATGTTGTAGGTCGCCTGCACGAAATCGATGGGCTGCGTGCGCATGATCTGTTCGAGTTCGGCATGGCGTCGTCCGTGCGAGGTGGTAACGCCGACATAGCGCACACGGCCATCGGCCTTCATTGCCTGCAGCGTCGCCAGGTGTGCTTCCCAGGCCAGCAGGTTGTGCACCTGCAGCAGGTGGAAGCGTTCGACGCCCCACAGCGCTTGCGAGCGCGCGATTTCGTCCGGGCCATCGTCACCCGACGAGGTCCACACCTTGGTCGCCGCGAACAGCTCCGACGGATGACCAAGACGTGCGAGGCCGTCACCGATCACGGCCTCGGCCGAGCCGTACATCGGCGACGAATCGATCATGCCGCCGCCGTCCGCAAAGAACGCACGCAACACCTCGGCACGCTGCGCCCTCGCCGCGGCGTCGTCGCCGACGTTGAACGTGATCCAGCTGCCCATGCCGATCACCGGGATCCGTTCGCCGCTCGACGGAATCGGCTTGCGCAGCGCAGGGGACGCGATCATCAGGGCATCCGCGGCCACGCCCGACAGAGGCAGCGCGGTAAGCGCCAGACCGCTGCCCAGTCCCGTGAGAAAATGCCGTCTGTTCACATCCCCTCCTGCGCACCCAAACGCGATTCTCGCGGCGGCCCCCGAAGCATCCGACCCACGATGGGCGACCCATGTTCCGCAACTCGCGCCGTCGCGCCGCGTCGATGTGTCCGATCGACACCCACCGTGGCGGCCGCCGGGCCGCGTAGGGCACCCACCAAGGGCGATGGCACAGGCGGTGGTGCGGAGGTGGAGGTGGAGGTGGCACGATGCGGCGCACCCACGCCACGGATGTACGCACTCAGCCGCCTAGCACCACAGCGGTCGAGCAGCCGCTGGCCACCCGCGGTGCGCGATGCGACGTGCCCGTGTCGTCCATCGCGTTGTCCACACGCACCGCCGCGCCGCGTTTGACGGCGACGCGAGGTGCTCGGACACTGTCTGCGGCGGCCGGTGCTCCGAGTATTACCCAGAGCGTCGTCTTGGCGATGTCCGCGGGTGCTCCGGGGAAACCCCGGGGTTCTGATTTCACTCGCACACTGCGTGGCCGGTACGTCACTGCACGTCGTGCAGAAACGCACCGGCACAACCGGCATGGTCGGAGGCCGGTCGCCACCCGTGTACCACCGCTGCGAGTCAAATGGACGTTGCCCACTCATCGCACCAAAATCCGTCGCCTCACCCAGGCCCTGTCGACGGGATTGTGGCAAAAAGACACGATCGCGGACCGTGCATCGCGCGCGCTGCACGGTGGGCCACCCGATCCTCACCGGTTGACGGCACGCCTGCTGTTGCAGTTCGGCGACGCGCAGCATCCACCGCCCGCTGAACTCGAAGCCTTTCTGCGCCACGACCACGAGGTCGCCAGCGCGCTGCGCAGTATCACCGACAACAATACGCCGGCGCTGCTGCTCGACCCCAGCACGATGCAGCCGCAACGCCACCGCATCAGCCTGCCGCTACCCGTGCTCGACACCGTGCGCGACCTGCAGCAGTGGCTTGGCGTGTCCGCGGGCGAGTTGGCGTGGTTCGCCGATTGCGACGGCCGACAGGCCAAGTCGACCACGCAGCGTCTGCATCATTACCGTTATCGCTGGGCCGAGAAACGCCGTGGCGGCTGGCGCCTCATCGAACAACCCAAGTCGCGACTCAAAGCGATCCAGCGCCAGGTGCTGCGCGAGATACTCGACCGCGTGCCGCCGCACCCCGCGGCACATGGCTTCCGTCGCGGTCGATCGTGCCTGAGCTTCGTCGCACCGCATTGCGGGCGTCCCCTACTGTTGCGACTCGACCTGCGTGACTATTTCACGCGCGTGCCGGTCGCGCGGATCGGCGCGACGTTTCGTCGACTCGGCTACCCCGCAGCCGTCGCCCACACGCTGCAGGGCCTGTGCACGCACGCGATGTCGGCATCGCTGGCCGACCCACCCGCGGGCGCCGTGGACTGGCAGCAGCGGCAGTACCTGCGCAGCAAACATCTGCCGCAGGGTGCGCCGACGTCGCCGGCATTGGCCAATCTGTGCAGCTGGCACCTCGACGCGCGCCTGAGCGGGCTCGCGCACCGCTATGGTCTGGCTTACACGCGCTACGCCGATGACCTCGCCTTTTCCGGCACGGACGCGCTGCGTCACGATGCACCTTTCCTACGCGACCTGATCGCTGCGATCGCGCTCGAAGAGGGCTTCCGCATCAACCACCGCAAGACCCGCCTCGTCACCGCGGCACAGCGTCAACGCCTGACGGGCATCGTGATCAACGCCCATCCCAATCCGCCGCGAAGCGAGTTCGATCGTCTGCGCGCAACCCTGTTCAACTGTGTTCGCTATGGGCCGCAGAGCCAAAACCGCGACGCGCGCACCGATTTCGCTGCGTACCTCGCCGGCAAGCTGGCCTATGTCACACAGCTGAACCCCAACAAGGCGGTACGACTGCATCGCCTCTGGCGGCAGATCGACTGGCAGGAATACGAGGGCACGTCGACCATGCACGACGACGGCAGCTGAATACGGAGCCAATGAGGCATGGGAGACGCAGGCGTGGCGCCAGCGCACCGTGTGGGAATCGGGCGACGGCCGCGCGGTGGTGTCGCGAAGCTACTTGACCGTGCCTTTGAGTGCCGCGCGGAGCACGGACTCGGTATCCATACCTTCGGCGAACACCTTGCTGACCATGCGGCTGGCCTCGGGCGGCTTGTAGCCGAGCGCGATGAGCGCACTGACGGCGTCCTGATCGGCGCCGGCCGGTGCCTGCTCGACCGCCGACGAC
>JAGRHA010000270.1 GCA_020445205.1 Gammaproteobacteria bacterium | reverse complement strand
GCCGTGCATGCGGCGGGTGGGCACATCTTTCTGCAGCTCTGGCACGTCGGCAGGATATCGCACAGCTCGTTGCTGCCGGGTGGCGCTGCGCCCGTTTCGTCGACCGACAGGCGCCCCCAGGCGATGACCTTCACGGCACAGGGGTTCGTCGAGGTATCGCCGCCACGCGCGCTGCGCGACGACGAGATCCCCGGCCTGATCAATGACTACCGTCACGCTGCGGGCAATGCGATCGAAGCGGGCTTCGACGGCGTCGAAGTGCATGCGGCGAACAATTACCTGCTCGAACAGTTCCTGCGTGACAGCGTGAACGATCGTACGGGGCCGTACGGCGGCAGCATCGAAAACCGTGCGCGTCTCGTAGTCGAGGTGCTCGCTGCCGTCGCCCGTGAAATCGGCGTTGATCGCACCGGTATCCGCTTGAGCCCGATGACTACCTTCAACGATACGCCACGCGACAGCGACCCGCAGACGCTTTACGCCCACCTGGTCGACCGACTCACGCCATTGGGCCTGGCTTATGTGCACATGATCCAGGGTGAAACGGGTGGCGTGCGTACTCCCGATGATGCTGCGACACCGTTCGACTATGCGGCGCTGCAACGCCGCTTCGATGGCTGTTGGATCGTCAACAACGGTTACACGAAAGCCGATGCCGAGCAGGCAATCGCGGGTGGCCAGGCCGACATGGTGGCGTTCGGTCGGCCTTTCATCAGTAACCCGGACCTCGTGCGCCGGTTGCGCGAAGACGCGCCACTGAACGCACTGCGTGAAGACACGCTGTACGGTGGAGGTGCCGAGGGCTACACCGACTACCCGGTGCTGCCTGCAGGGGATTGATTCTGCTTGCCGGTGCCGCCTTGGGTCAGCGCAGCGCCGGTACCAGCCAAACGACGGCACCTCAGGTTGCGTGTGCGTGCCGACATGGTCACGCCCCGCTGTGCGCCTACCTGATTGCCTCGCCCGGCAAGTGTGGCGTCATGCCGTCTGCCGCGTGAGGGGACCGTCAAACGCACACACGTGGCATGCAACGTGCCATCGTCTTGCCCGCAAGCAAAGCGCGCGTGCCTCACATGGACGCGCAGCGTCGTTGGTACCGGGCGAGGGCATGGCGCCGGCCGCCGCTTCACGGTTACCGTCGCCTCACGAGGTAAGCGATCGTGATGTCATGGGTTGCGCAGTCGCGCGACGATGTCATCGATCACGTTGTCATCGAAACAAGCGATGGGTGCGCGGTACTGCAAGCCGTCGATGGTCGATATCGAGAGATAGCGTGCGCCGCGCGCGCCCTGTAACTCCACCTGTTGAACCGAACGCGTGGAAAAGTTGCCGTGCACCATGCCGGCTGCGTACACGGTGACATGATCGCCATCGATGCTGATGATCGTCTTGGTGTGCGTCAAGACATTGATGATCGCAAGTGCGGCGAGCAAGCCCAGCATACCTGCCGACCATTGCTCTGGCGCCCACATCCCGAGGTGGTGCATCAGGTACGAGAATGCCGCGGCCGAGACCACGATCAAGAGATTCGTCCTCAAGTTGAGTGCGGTTTGTCTGCATTCGTACTTCATAATCCTTTTTGCTCCGCGTCGGTGGATCGCGAGCGTCACGGCGGTGGTGACGTCATGCCGTCGCGCGCGACCGCGTGCCTACATCCGTGATCGGCGCCACTGTCGCTCGGTGGCGTGGTAGCGGTGGGTCGCCAGCATGAAGTGCCGGGTCGTGTTCACCGGCGGTCGCCCAAGATCGAGATGAGTTCGTCGAATGGCGGCACGTCATCGAACTGTCTGCCGTCACCTGCCGTCGCTTCCCACGATGCGCGCGAGCTCACGCACAGATGGGCTTTGACCTTCATGCCGCCCGTGTCATCGAGCGCGCCTGCGGGCACCCAGAAAT
>JAGRHA010000269.1 GCA_020445205.1 Gammaproteobacteria bacterium | reverse complement strand
CCTCACGCGTTTTGGAAGTTGGGAGTATCGTGATGGCCGAGCTGGAAGCATTGGTGTTCGATGTCGATGGCACACTCGCCGACACCGAGCGCGATGGACACCGGGTCGCGTTCAACCGCGCATTCAAAGACGCCGGACTCGACTGGGAATGGGATGTGCCTCTCTATGGCCGCTTGTTGAGTGTGACGGGGGGCAAGGAACGAATTCGCTACTATCTCGACGAATTCAATCGTGGCTTCGCCCGGCCCGCTGCGCTGGATGAGTTCATTGCGGGTCTGCATCGCGCCAAGACGGCGCATTACATGGCGCTCATGGCCGAGGGGGCAATACCCTTGCGGCGTGGCGTTCGGCGATTGCTCGAGCAGGCGCGCGACGCCGGAATCCGCCTCGCCATCGCTACGACGACGACACCGGAGAACGTGTCGGCTTTGATCGGCAGCACGTTGCCTGCAGGCGGCATGGATTGGTTCGAGGTGGTCGGTGCCGGCGACATCGTGCCGAAGAAAAAACCGGCTTCCGACATCTACGACTGGGTGCTGCAGAAAATGGGCCTGTCGCCCGCGCAGGTCGTGGCATTTGAGGACTCTGGCCACGGCGTGACGTCGGCGGCAGGTGCCGGGATCGACTGCATCGTCGTGACGACCAATGAGTACACGGAGGACCAGGACTTTTCCAGTGCGTCGGTCGTGCTCGACTCGCTCGGCGATCCGCAACGTGCTGCGACGGTGCGCGCGGGGCTCCCGCCGTCGCAGGGGTTTGTCGACATCGACTATCTGCGAGCGCTGCTGGACACGGCTTCGGCACCTGCATGAGCGGGCGCATCGCCGATCGCCTGGGGGGAATTGCCCCCTTCCATGTCATGCAAATCCTGGCGCATGCACGCGCCCTGGAGCAGGGTGGGCGCGACATCGTGCACATGGAGATCGGCGAGCCGGATTTCGTCTCACCGGCCCCTGTGCTCGCTGCCGGTCGGCAGGCGCTGCTCGATGGCCACACGCACTACACCCCGGCCGCCGGACTGCCGGCGCTACGCGAAGCCATTGCCGCGTACTACCAGAACCGTTTCGGCGTCGAGGTTTCGCCGCGTCAGATCCTGGTAACGCCGGGTGCGTCTGGTGCACTGCAGCTAGTACTGGGTGTGCTGGTGAACCCGGGTGAACGCGTCGGCGTCACAGATCCCGGCTACCCCTGTAATCGACACATGGTCACGATGTACGGTGGCGCTCCCGTAGCGATCCCGGTCGATGCCGCCGACGACTACGCGGTATCGGTGTCGCAACTCGCCGCCGGCGATGGTTTGCGGGCGTTGATGTTGGCGTCGCCGGCCAACCCGACGGGCAACCTCGTGCCACTCGCGCGCTTGCGCGAGCTGGCCGGGCAGCTGGCTGTAAACGATGGCTACCTGATTTGCGACGAGATCTATCAGGGTTTGCAGTACGGCGTTGCCGCGGATACTGCCTTGCGCCTGGGTCGGCCGAACATCATCGTCATCAACAGCTTTTCCAAGTACTTCGGCATGACCGGATGGCGCGTCGGCTGGGTTGTGGCGCCGGAGTGGCTTGTCGAACCCATGGAGCGCCTGGCGCAGAATCTTTTTCTCGCCGCGCCGACCGTCGGTCAGTACGCCGCTTTGGCGGCATTCAGTGATGCCTCGATCGAGATTCTGGAGCAGCGGCGCCAGGCGTTCGAAACACGTCGCGACTTGCTGTATGAGGCTGTGAGTGGGCTGGGTTTCGGTCTGACATGCAAGCCACAAGGTGCCTTCTATCTCTACGCAGACGTGTCACCACTCGCCGCTGACAGCCGGCATTTTTGCGCACAGCTGCTCGAACAGGCAGGGGTCGCGATTACCCCGGGCGTCGACTTCGGCAGCCATTTGGCTTCACAGCACGTGCGTTTCGCCTTCACGACGGGATTGCAGCGCCTTTCGACGGGGATTGAACGCATCCGCGCGTTCCTTGCAGCAGGGGCCTAAGGCCTGTTGCGTGTTCGTAAATGTCGGTGATGGCACGACATTTTCTTACCCAACGGGCCACAGTGAGCATGTCGTACCCGCCAAGAAGGAGGGAGCCGCAACGTGGGCGGTGGAAAATGGGGGCATGCCGTCCAATGGCACACCGAGCGGCCCATAAAGCGTTGCTCGCCTTTCGATGCACGCTCCCCAACACGTCGCTGCGCGCGCCTCGTGAACCCCGACTTTTAGGCAAGTCTCGAGCGTGCGTAGAGCGAACAGGCCCTGTGGCTTCAGGTGGCTTTCAGATCGTCGACCCACAAGCGCGTGGCGGCGGCCACGGCGGCGGGCATCGCTGCGAATTGCAACACGGGTATCAGCATGATGACCGTGACGCCGGCGCCGAAGGCGAGCGATTGCAGACGGTTGCGCCGTAATCGCGCGCGCTGCTCGCGTGCCTTCAATGCGTGGTTGCCCATCGGATAGTCGGCATATTCGATGGTGAGAAACCAGAAGCCGAACAGCAGCCAGGCCACCGAAACCACGATATTCAGGCCGGGAATCAGGAACAGGATCAGCAGCGGCGCGGCGCGGCTGACGAGATAGCCGAGTTTGCCGATCTCGCCGAGCAAGGCGGGGCCGACGGCTTTGAGCAGCGATTCGTCGGCATCGGCGGGACGTGTTCCGGTTAACTTTTCTTCCACCTTGGCCGCTAGCATCGCATTGAAGGGTGATCCGATAAGGTTGGCGATCGCGGTGAAGCCATAGAACAGTGCAAGCGCGTACACGGCGGCGAACAGCAGCCAAAGGATCCAGCGCACGAACTCGAGCCAGGATTGCGTGGGCAACCAGCGGTTCATGAAGTGTTCGAAGTAGGTGGCGCCGAAGTACGCCAGTGCACCGAAGATGAGCAGATTGACGAGCAGCGGGATCAGCACATAACGCCGCAGCCCAGGGCTGAGAATCAGCCTCAGTCCCTGGAACGGCAGGAGAAAACCTCTGACAGCAGCGATCATTGCGGGAATAGGGCGGATGGATGTTCGGCCGGCCAGTATAGCGACAACGCCGGTGGCGATGCGGCGGCCATACGCCGGTTGGTGAACGATGTCAGGAATATTTACAAAATGCCGCTACAACCATCTGTATGGCAAGCTTTTTCGGTGGACATTGAGTAAACTTACCCCGCCCGTGACGGGCGTCGTCTACCTGTTCATACGGACCGCGAGTCAGAAAGAGAGGATAACCATGACAAATCTCCTAAATTCGGTGCGTTTCGGCGCATTGCTGGGCGCGCTATCGGGGGTTTTGCTACTCAGTGGCTGTGCCACGCAATCGGATGAACGCAGCGAGCTGCCTTCGGCCAGTGGTGATGCCCAGTACTCCACGCGTTACCGCATCGCCCCGGGTGATTCCGTACAGATTTTCGTTTGGCGCAACCCGGAAGTGACGACGACTGTTCCCGTCCGCCCGGATGGCTTGCTGTCGGCGCCATTGCTCGAGGAAGTGCCGGCTGCAGGAAAGACGCCCGCAGAGTTGGCGCGTGATCTCGAGGCCGAACTCGCCACTTATCTCCGCGATCCGCTGGTCACGGTCATTGTCAACGGCTTCACGGGCACCTTCCGCGAGCAGATTCGTGTCGTCGGCGAAGCCGCCAACCCGCAGGCCCTGTTGTATCGCGATTCGATGACGGTGCTCGACGTCATGGTCCAGACAGGTGGCCTGACGCAGTACGCGGCCGGCAACAACGCGACGCTGGTCAGGGTCGTCGATGGCAAACAGGAAGAGTACCGTGTGCGCCTGGACGACCTGCTGAGGGATGGCGATATATCCGCCAACGTCGATATGCGTCCGGGCGACGTGATCATTATTCCGGAAGCCTGGTTCTAGTTTGCGAGTGTAAGGGATGCATGACGTAGTCGTACTGCTGCTTCGTTACGTCAGGGGGACCTGGCGTTTCCGCTGGTGGATGCTGGGGATCGCCTGGACGGTGTGTGTCATCGGCTGGTCGGTGGTGGCCAAGCTCCCTGACCGTTATGAGGCTTCGGCGCGTGTCTACGTGGATACCACGTCGGTACTGGAGCCGCTGTTGAAAGGCATCGCCATCAACACCAGTGACACGCGACAAAAGATCTTTCTGAT
The DNA here is from genome assembly GCA_020445205.1 of Gammaproteobacteria bacterium. Taxonomy (GTDB): domain Bacteria; phylum Pseudomonadota; class Gammaproteobacteria; order Chromatiales; family Chromatiaceae; genus Thiosocius. The sequence goes on along the minus strand of JAGRHA010000269.1, from coordinate 1,281 downwards.
GACGCGTACGTTGTTGAGTCGCCCCAATCTCGAGAAGGTCATGCGCATGACCGATCTCGATTTGCATGCGACGACGGACGAAGAAAAGGAGGCGATCGTCGACGGACTCAAGGAAAAGATCGTGTTCCTTGGAACCTCGCGTGAGAACCTCTATTCGATCTCGTACGAGACGACGTCGCCCGATCTCGCCAAGCTTGTCGTCAAATCACTGTTGACCATCTTCATGGAGAGCAATCTCGGTGAAGTGCGTAAGGAGCAGGATTCGGCAGCACAGTTCCTCGAGCAACAGAAGGCCGAATACGAGCGCCGCATGCGTGAACTGGAAAACGAGTTGACGCGCTTCAAGCAGCGCAACGTCGAACTGCTGCCCGACGGATCCGGCGGATTCTACGAACGCATCCGCGATGGCAAAGAAAAGGTGGACGCGGTCAAACTCGAACTCTCGGTGCTGCAGGAGCGACTCGAAGCCACGCGCCGCCAGGTGGAAGGTGAAGAGCCGTCGTTCGGTTTGGGCCCGACACCGGAAGTCGAGATCCTGGCGGATACTGCCGATATCGACCGGCGTATCAACGCGGTCGAGATGCGACTCGACGAGCTCAAAGTCCGCTACACGGATCGCCATCCCGATGTGGTACAGACACGCAAGTCGCTTGCCGAACTCGAGGCCGACCGCAAAAAAGTCATCGACGAGGCGCGCCTGAACGCGCAGAAGGCAGGGCCGTCGTCGGCCTACAACGTCGACAAGAATCCGATCTATCAGCAAATGCGCATTTCGATGGCGCAGCTGGAAACCGATGTCGCCGCCAAGCGTCGTCTGCTCACGGAGTACGAGTCGCAGGTGGCCGAACTCGAGGGATCGGTTGACAAGGTGACGGCACTGGAAGCGGAGCGGCGCGACCTGCTCAGCGATTACGAGATCGTCAAGAAGAACCATGCCGTGCTCGAGACGCGATTGGAATCCGCCAAACTGGGCCGAAAAGCCGACAGTTCATCGGACAACGTACGTTTCCGGGTCGTAGATCCGCCGCGCGCATCGACGCAGCCTTCGGGCCCGAACCGGGTATTGTTCAGCGCGCTGGTCCTACTCGGGGGGCTGGTTGCCGGGTTCGTTGTGGCGTTCGTCATGTCCCAGTTCCGCCCGACATTCGATGAGCGGCAGATGCTGACGGAAACGCTTGGTCTTCCGGTTCTCGGGAGCGTCAACATGGTTTGGACGTCGGATCAGATCCGTGCCCGCAAGGTACGTAACGTGAGCTTCGTGCTCACGCTGAGTGGTCTGCT